>JBDRQW010000065.1:0-20547 GCA_043826085.1 Candidatus Beckwithbacteria bacterium
GAGTGATAGATCTAGATTTATTTGATGCATGCTTTTATGTTTGTTTTTTAAAATTTCACCAACCAGTTTTTTCAGGAACCGTGTTCTCTGATCCAGCGATCAGAGCCACTCTATCTCGTTTCAATTTTCCGATTACGGAACCATGCAAATTGAAACTGCGAGCGTTCCAGAAAAAAGGTTGGTTGCATTTTTGATTTATCAAATTAATAATCATGATTTTTTGGTATTGGTAGCTAAAATTAATTGATTAATATAGTCGATGAATTGTTGTTCGTTCATGGGGCAGCCGGAGATGGAGTGATTGACAGTGACAATATCGGCCGGAATTTGAACTTTTTCTGCGTAGTCAAATCTTTCTAAAATAAATTTTATTTCGGCTTGTTGCTTGGGGTCGAATTGGTTTCTTTGGGAAGAAGGTTGGCCGGTGACGGCACAGGAACCAATAGCAACTACAATTTTGGCTAACTTTCTAATTTGTTTTAATTTTTCTTCTTGTTTTTTTGAAGAGATAGCCCCTTCGATAAAAGCAACATCCATGGGGCCTAGCGGGGGAGATTTTCGAAAGACTTTGGCGTATTTGAAATCTAGGTGTTTGAGCCAGTCTTGCCAGTGAGTGTTTAATAATTCGGTCATTAAGATGGTAGAGTCCTCACAACAAGTGAAGGTAAACCAACCGATAATAAGTTTTGACATAAAGTTAGTCTAACAGATTTTGGTTTACTTGACAGCATGGGGGAGAGAAAGTTATATTAGTGGGACTGATGGAATTTAGTTTGACTTTGCAGTTATCACATGCCACGGAAATGGCGGCTATTGGAGCGGCAAGAGCGGCGGGATTTGGGGATAAAAATAAAGCGGATAGAGCGGCGGTTAAAGCGATGAGAGAATTTTTTAATCAAGTTGATTTTAATGGTAGGGTAGTGATTGGCGAGGGAGAGAAAGATGAAGCGCCGATGTTGTATATTGGAGAAAAGTTGGGGACCGGTAAGGGTAGAGCGGTAGATATTGCGGTTGATCCACTCGAGAATACCAGTGCGACGGCTAAACTTGACGGTAGAGCAATTTGTGTGTTGGCGGCCAGTGAAAAAGGCGGTTTGTTTCATGGTCCTGAGATGTATATGGATAAGTTGATAGTAGGTAGGGAGGCCAAAGGTAAAGTTTATTTGGATGACCAGCCAAAAAAGAATTTAAGAGCAATTGCCAAGGCTTTGAAAAGAGAAGTGAGGGATTTGGTGATAGTGATATTGGATAGAGAGAGGCATGAAGAGTTGGTGGCTAAAGTTCGAGAAGCCGGGGCAAGAGTTAAGTTGGTTTCCGGGGGAGATTTGACACCGGGAATTGCGGCTTGTATGAGAGGTACGGGAGTTCACGCGGTGATGGGAATTGGAGGCGCGCCTGAAGGAGTGTTAGTGGCGGCGGCGATGAGATGTTTAAAGGGTGAGATTCAAGGTAGGTTTTGGCCGAAAAATAAGGAACAGGAGTTGAAACTTAACCAAATGAAGATGGATAAAAATAAAATTTATTCTCAGGATGAGTTGGCTAGTGGCAAAAATATTATTTTTTGTGCTACCGGAGTGACTCATGGGGATATTTTAAAAGGAGTCAGGTTTTTTGGAGGGGGAGCCAGAACTCATACCTTGGTGATGAGTACACAATCAGGCAAGATTAGGTTTATTGATACGACCCATGTGTTTGATAAAAAAGAAGTAGATTATAGATTATAAAAAGGAGACATATGTTGCCAAGTACGGTTTTAGAATTAGTAAAAGGGATGGTGGAGGTGGATGGTGAGAAAATAACGGCGGTGGTGGAGAATAAACTTTTAAGTTCACAATGGGATGAGGTGGTGGTCATGGCAGTATTTGGAAGTGAGGTTGAAAAATCAGCCTGTAGGTGGTTGATTTGGGAAGTGGGTCAGTGTGTGGGAGTAAGACCAGCTTCGATTAATGATTTATATATGGCTCGTGGTAGGAAAGAAGTGCCATTAGATTTTACGGTGCCGGCGATGAATTTGAGGGGGATGGGATACGATATGGCAAGATCAGTGTTTAAGGCGGCCAAAAATTTAAAAGTAGGGGCTTTGATTTGTGAGTTGGCAAGAAGCGAGATGGGTTATACAGATCAGTCACCGGTTGAGTATGTGGCTGTAGTTTTGGCCGGAGCGATTCGGGAGGGTTGGAGGGGAGGTTTGTGTGTTCAAGCCGATCATTTTCAGGCAAAGGCTTTGGAGCCAGGGAAGCCTAAAGAAGGAGAGATAGAGGCTATTAAAGAGTTAACCGAAGAATCGATTAAAGCCGGTTTTTACAATATCGATATTGATATGAGTACTTTGGTTGATCTAGATAAAAAAAGCGAGAAGGAACAGCAGTTTGGAAATATTAAATATTCCTTAGAACTGGCTAAGTCAATTCGAGAAGTTGAACCGGAAGGAGTGACAGTTAGTATTGGCGGAGAGATTGGGCATATTGGAGGTAAAAACTCGACGATAGAAGACTTTGAGGCATATATTAAGGGGTTTAATCAAGGATTGGGTAATTTAACCGGTATGAGTAAAATTAGTGTGGCCACCGGTACTCATCATGGAGGGGTGGTATTGGCGGATGGAAGCTTGGCTGATATCAGTGTAGATTTTAAGGTGTTGGGAGATATTTCTAAGGCTTGTAGGAGTTTAAAAATTTCTGGAGCAGTTCAGCATGGAGCTTCGACATTACCTGATCAGTTTTTTAAAGAGTTTGTGAAAGCTGAGGCAATTGAAGTTCACTTGGCTACAGGATTTCAGAACATTATGATGGACCATAAAAGTTTTCCCAAGGAGTTGTTGGAGAAGATGTATAGATGGTTGGATGAGAAAAAAGTAGATGAGCGAAAAGAAGATCAAACCGACGAGCAGTTTCACTATAAGTTAAGAAAAAAAGCTTGGGGAGAGTTTAAGAAAGAGTGTTGGGATATTGATGAAAAGGCGAGAGAAGAAATTAGGGAAGATTTAGAAAAGAGATTTGAATTTTTATTTAAAGAACTGAATGTGATTAATACAGAAGGTCTGGCTAAAAAATGGATAAAGGGAGTTGAGATTCATAAAACGGTTAAAGATTTTACTGTAAAGCAAGATCAAGTTGAAGAAGTTAGGGGCTTATCTGATTAAATTATGAATAAAAAAACCATCAGAGATATAGATCTGGCAGGAAAGAGAGTTTTGGTGAGGGTGGATTATAACGTGAGTTTGTTGAATGGAATTAGGGTGGGAGATGATACTCGAATTAGGCAGACTTTGCCGACTTTGGAGTATTTGCTTAGTAAAAACTGCAAGTTGTTTTTAGTGTCTCACTTGGGTAGACCAAAAGGTAAAAAGGTGGAGGAATTTAGTTTAAAGCCAGTGGCTGAACATTTAAGTAAAGTTTTAGATAAAAAAGTGGAGTTGTTTCAAGAAAAAATAGGGTCAAAAGAATTATTAACCAGAGTTAGCCAGGCAAAAGAGGGTAGTGTTAACATGTTGGAGAATATCAGGTATTATGCGGAAGAAGAATCAAATGATGAGGTTTTTGCAAAAAAATTAGCTCAGGTGGCAGAAGTATTTGTAAACGATGCTTTTGGAGTGGGTCATCGAGCTCATGCTTCAACTGTTGGAGTGGCTAAGTATTTACCGGCAGTGGCAGGGTTTTTGTTGGAAAAAGAGGTGGATATTATTAGCAAGTCGATTGAAGACCCAAAGAAACCAATGGTGGCAATTATTGGCGGAGCTAAGGCAGAGACTAAAATTACTTTGGTTGATAGGTTGTTGGAGAAGGCAGATGTTTTGATTGTGGGTGGGGGAGTGGCCAATACATTTTTAAAGGCTTGGGGATATGAAGTAGGGAAGTCGTTGGTTGACCATGAGATGGTGGAGTTGGCCAAGAAATTATTTTGGAAGGCTTCGAGAAGTAAAACTCGAATGTTGTTGCCAACTGATGTGGTGTTGGGAGATTTGGAGAAAAATATTCACAATGGAGTGGTTGCTGGTGATAAGATTTCAAAAGACATGCAAGCTTTGGATATTGGTCCCAGAACTCAGGCGGAGTTTGGAGCGGCGATTGCCGGCGCGGGGACGATTATTTGGAATGGTCCGATGGGGGTGTATGAAGATAGTCGTTATGCAACCGGAACAGATTTTATTTATCACGCGATTGCTGAAAATAAAGAGAGTTTGTCGATTGTAGGTGGTGGAGATACTCTGGCGGCCTTAAAGGAAAAAGATTTTTTGAAAACTATTGATCATGTATCAACCGGTGGAGGAGCAATGCTGGAGTTTATTGAGACAGGGACTTTGGCGGGGATAGAGGCTTTACTGGATAAGTAATATGAAAGTTTCCTTGACAGAAGGAAAGATTTTAAACAAGATGGGAAGTAAAGATTTGCTATAATGGATTGATGGATAAGTAGTGGTTAGTATATAATGAAAAGTATATGGTGAATTGGAAAAACCCAAAACCACATTTTGAAGAAAAAACTCCTCCAAAAAGAAAAAGAAATGGGGGGGGATATTTTAGTAAAGAAACAATGAAAAGAATGATTGAGTTAATTGAAGAAGGAAAGAAAGCGAGAGAAGAATATTTTAAGGATTATGGAAACTCAGCTGTTTGTTAGCGGTATTTTTCGGAAAAAAGTTGAAGGATTATATGTTTATCTTGACAATGATTTTCTTTCTGCTTTATTTAAGGACGAGGAGTTATTAAAACAAGTTAATGATGTGTTATCAGGAGGAAATTTATTAATTGACCCCTTTACTAAGTTTGAGTTTTTAAGAGGAACTTATATTCCTAAAGAAGTTAAAACAAGCAAAGATTTTATTGAACAGCCTGGTTTTATAACTGCTCCTAATCGTCAAGAAATTTTCTTAAAAATTCAAGAAAATGCTTTATTATTATCAACAATTTATTCACATAAAAATATTTCAAAGAAAAAAAATAGTGGTGGTTTAAGCATTGTCGATTTATTTTTAGCTGGGAGATTAATGTTGAATTGGTCAAAAACTGTTTTGATCACAGGAAATAAGAAAGATTTTCCAAGATGTGTTTTTGATGTGCTTGGAGTTATCAACTTTGAGCAAGAAGGGGACGGATCAATGAGGGTTTATTCTTTAGTTCAGTTTAGTAAGGAAAAATTTGAAAGTTGTTACGGAGAATTAAAAAAAATTGAAAAAGTGAAAGATTAGTTATTTGAAGGGAACTGCTCTATGTTGATGATTGATAATTTAAAAGTTGAAGTAGAAGGGAAGAAGATACTTCAGGGAGTCTCCTTGAAGGTTGAGGAAGGGGAAGTGGTGGTGTTGCTGGGGCCAAATGCGTCAGGGAAATCCAGTTTAGCCAAGACTTTAATGGGTTTTGAGGAATATAAAATTATTGGCGGGGAAATAAGGTTTAAGGGTAAGTTATTAAATAATAAAAAGATTGAGGATAGAGTTAAGCTGGGAATGGTGCTTTCATGGCAGAGCTCACCGGTAATTAAAGGAGTGAGTTTGGAAAAATTAATAGAGAAGACGGCTAAAAAGAGAGTAAAAGTAAAAGAGTTTGGGATAAGTGAGAAGTTATTAAAAAGAGATTTAAATCAAGGATTTTCCGGGGGGGAGAAAAAGTTAGTGGAGTTAATGCAAGTGGTGAGTTTGAATCCAAGCTTGGTGATTTTAGATGAGATTGATGCCGGTTTGGATGTTTTAAAAATTAAACAAATGATTAAGATAATTAAAACCAAGTTGGTTAATAATGGGGTTGGGGTATTGGTTATAACTCATCAGGAAGAAGTTTTAAAATTATTAAAACCAAAAAAAGTTTTGATAATGGTGAGGGGTAAGATTGTATGTAAAAGTAAAAATTATCAAAAAGTGTGGAGGGTGATCAATCAGCATGGTTATGATAAATGCAAAAAATGCAGGCTACTTACAGATAGATAATAGGAAGCCAAGAATAAGGCAAAAAGAGGGAGTTGAGATTTTACCGATAAAGACAGCCTTTGATAAGTATGGCTGGGTAAGAAGACAAATAAGACAGAAGCCGGATTTGGGATATTTTGTGTGGGTAAAGAAATCTATAGATCAAGAATTGGTCAGTTGTATGATGATATGCAGTAAAAACCAAAAGCAAAGAGTAAATAATTTGATGATAATTGAGCCGGGAGTCAAGACACAAGTTTTGGGGGTTTGCCAGACTAAGACAACCGGGTTGAAAGGAGTACATGAAGGTGAGGTATTGATAATTTTGAAAAAAGGCTCAAGTTTAAGGTTAAAACATGGTCATCACTGGAGTAAAACAGATAAAGTAAAGATGAAGTTAAGAATTAAAGTGGGGGAGGGAGCCAGTTTAATTAAGGAATATAAATGTGTTAAAACGCCAAAAGATTTAGATATTGTAACTAAGATAAGGGTAGAAAAAAAAGCCAAAGTTAATTTAAAAACAATAATTTTAGCTAAAAATGGCAAGGTGAGTTTAAAAGAATTAGGTGAGTTAACGGGAGATCGGGCTGAGGCAGTAATAAGGTTAAGGTTAGTGGCCACTGAAAATAGCCAAATTAAGGCAGAGAGTATGATGAGGGCTAGGGGCAAGTCGGTGGGGCATGTGGACTGTATGGGTCTGGTGGCAGGAGATGAGGCGAGAATTAAAGTGGTGCCGGGACTTTTAAATATGGATAAGTTTAGCAGTTTGACTCATGAGGCGTCAGTGGGCAGAATTGAGAAAGAAAAGCTTGATTATTTAAGAACGCGAGGGTTGAGCAAACAGCAAGCAATTGATTTGATTGTGAGCGGATTTTTAGAGATTGATGGTAAAATTTAAGATATGTTAGATGCAAGCAAAATTAAAAAAGATTTTCCGATATTAGATAGAGACGTAAACGGCAAGAAGTTGGTGTATTTGGATAATGCGGCTACTAGCCAAAAACCAATTCAAGTAATTAAAGCGGTGAGTGATTACTATTTAAAACATAATGCCAATGTGCATCGGGGGATTCATACTTTAAGCGAAGAGGCCAGTGAGATGTATGAGTCGAGCAGAAAAATAGTAGCCGAGTTTATTGGAGCTAGCAAAGATGAGTTGGTGTTTGTCAGAAATGCCACTGAGGGAATAAATTTGGTAGCTTGGGCCTGGGCGTTTCGAAATTTAAAAAAAGGTGACGAGATTTTAACAACTGAAATGGAGCATCATGCCAACTTAGTGCCATGGCAGGAAGTAGCTAAAAAGATTGGAGCGAAGTTGGTGGTAGTTGGGGTAACCGATGAGGGATTATTAGATATGAAAGATTTTAAAAATAAATTGAATCAAAAGACTAAGTTAATGGCGGTGGTGCAGGTTTCAAATACGACCGGGGTGATTAATCCGGTTGATGAGATTACTAAGTTAGGGAAAAGAGTGGGGGCAAGGGTATTAATAGATGCGGCCCAAAGTGTTCAGCATATGAAAGTGGATGTTAAAAAGATTGGTTGTGATTTTTTGGTGATAGCCGGACATAAGATGATGGCGCCGATGGGAATTTCCGGATTGTATTTAAGAAAAGAAGTTCAAGAAGAAGTAGGGGTGTTTTTGACTGGCGGGGGAATGATTAGTGAAGTTTATAAAGATAGAGCGGTGTGGGCAAAAGGAGTGGAAAAATGGGAAGCGGGTACGCCGAATGTGGGAGGAGCGGTGGGGTTAGCAGAGGCCTGTAAGTATCATAATAAACTGGGTTTGAAAAATATTCGAGATCATGAAAAAGAGTTAACTAAGTATGCTTTGGGAGAGATAGCAAAAATTAAAGAGGTAAAGATAGTGGGTCCAAAAGATGTAAATATAAGAGGGGGAGTGGTCACTTTTGTAGTTGATGGGGTTCATGCGCATGATGTGGCTGAGGTATTAAATAGTGAGGGGGTGGCGGTAAGGTCCGGGCATCACTGCACTATGCCGCTTCATGACAAGCTTGGTTTGGTGGCTACGACTCGAGCTAGTTTTTATGTGTATAATGATAAAAAAGATGTGGATAGATTGATTGAAGGATTATTAAAAGTTGTTAGGTTCGTAACCTTGTAAGATTTATGAATATATATAAAGAAGAGATATCGGATCATTTTAAGAGTCCGAGGAATTTTGGGTTAAAAGAGGATAAAGACTGGGTAGTGGCGGAAGAGAGAAATAGTAGTTGTGGGGATGTGATTAAATTGGGTGTAAAGATAAATAAATTCGAGGTTACCCAGCCAATGGGCGGGCAGGCGAACTTGAAATTTATTGAAGAGGTGGGGTTTGAGGGGGAGGGGTGTGCAATTTGCATGGCCTCAGCGAGTATGTTGACCGAGATGATTAAGGGGAAGAGTTTAAAAGAGGCGGGTAATATTGGTGAGGAGGAGATGATGGAGAGATTGGGAATTAAGATAAGTGCGGGGAGAAAAAAGTGTGCTACACTGGGTTTAGTAGCATGGCAAAAATTACAAAAAATGTATGAATAAACCACAACAATTTAAAGGTAAAGTAAGTGAGCATATTTTACTTAATGAAAAGTTTCACTATCTTCGATTGGAGTTGCTTGATCCTTATAGGATTGAGTTTGAGGCTGGACAGTTTGTGTCGATAGATATTGGGGGACAAGAGAGGCGGAGCTACTCGATTGCTTCGGCACCAGCCATGGATCATGCAATTGAAATTTGCGTGGATGTGACTCCGGGGGGTAAGGGCTCGACTTTTATAAAGGCATTAAAGTCGGGGGACACAGTTAATTTTTTGGGTCCGATGGGTCAATTGGTAGTAGGAACTGAGAAAAAGTTATTGTTGGTGGCGACTGGAGTGGGAGTTGCCCCTTTTAGAAGTATAATTTTGGATTTACTTGAGGGAAAAGTGGATAAAAGAGAGATTAAACTTTATTGGGGATTGAGATATGTTGAAGATATGTTTTGGGAGGAAGATTTTAGAAGGTTGCATAAAACATATGAGAATTTTGAGTTTAATTTGATTTTAAGCAAACCTCCAAAGCTTTGGCCTCTTAAAGTAGGACATGTAACTGAATATATTAGAGATGATTGTAAATTGGGAAGTGATTGGGGAGTGTATTTGTGTGGTAATCAGCCGATGATTGAGGATGTATCTAAGTTGGTGCAAGAGAAGGGTGTGTTAAAAGAAAAGGTTTATTTTGAGAGGTTTTTTTAAATAACCTATAGTCTTCTTGAGGAATTCCTCTTGACAAGAATAATAAAACTACTCTATGCTACCTCTGTAGTTAATAACTGCCCGTAAAATAGGAAACAACTATAAATTGCAAGGAGGTGAGCAATAATGGCTTTTTCATACACAAATAAAAAGGGTACAACCTATTATCTTCATTTTAAAGATGTAACTTTACGTGGAGGTAAAAAACAAAGAATTTATTTCTTCGCTCGTGACGTACGAGATGGATCCTTAGACGAAGTTCCTGCGGGAATGGAAGTTATGGAAACTGAAAGAACAGGCATGCCAGTTCTTAGGAAGAAAAAATAAACTTTGAAAACAAAAGAAGGTTACGAACTCGAACTTCTTAACCCTGCCTGCGCAGGCAGGGTTCGTAACCCTTTTGATTAAGTTTACGATTAAAACCAGTCCTTTACCGGGCTGGTTTTTTTGGGGGGCATTCGCCCCCTAAAGCTTGCAAGGATTTAGGAGAGTAAGGGGTATTCACCCCTTACAATTATTAATAGAAAGGTTAAGGAGATATAGAGTGGATATGGTTATATAAGAGACTGATAGGCTTTAAGGTAAAGTTGGCTGGTATGGGAGATGTCATATTGTTTAGCTAATTTGAGATTGTTGTTGGAGATGCGTTTTCGTAGCTTTTGATTTGAAAGTAAAATTTGAAGACAGGTGGCTAGGGCGATGGGGTTGTTTGCTTCAAACAGGAGTCCATTTAGGTTTGATTTGATAAAACTTGAGAGATTGGGAAGGTTTGAAGCTACAATCGGTAAGCCGGCGGCTAGGGCTTCGATAAAAGCGACGCTTTGATTTTCAATTATTGAAGGATTAGCAAAAATGGTGGCGGCATTGTATAGGTGACTTAAGGCTTTTTGTTGATTATCAATTTTGCCGAGAAAGTAGACAGAGTGATTGATTTTTAGTTTGTGAGCCATTTTGTTGAGTTTGTCTTTTTGGCGGCCTTCACCGATGTAGACTAAACAGGTGTCCGGATTGTGTTGACTGATGGGGGCAAAAGCTTCAAGTAGTAATTTTAGATTTTTATCAAGATCTAATCGTCCGACAAAGATAATTAGTTTAGGTTCTTTGATTTGGTATTTTTTCAAGATTGATTTAAGGTTAGTTTTGACTTGGAAGTTTTTAGTAACAATGCCGTTTGGGACAGCGATAATCGGACTAACCAGTTTGGCTTGTTTAAAGTAGGGGATTAGGTTGGGGTTGGGAACAGTAACCAGGTTGCATTGGTTATAAATGGGGTTGGTTAGTTTATAGATGAGTTTTTTAGTAATTTGACTATGACTTAAGCGTCTGGAGATGATTTTGGTTGGGATGAGAGATTCAACTACATATTCAGCAGTGAAGTGGTGAGTGATAACAATAGGAATATGAAGTTGTTTGCCAAGATTAAGGGCAGTTAAGCAAATAGGACTAAAGTCTTGAAGGTGGATTATGTCAGGTTTGAATTGATTGATCAAGATTTCGATTTTTTTATGTTGGGGGTAGGCTAGAGTAAGCTGGGTTTTGTTATTAAATCTAAAACTGGGCATAAGACGGAGAGTGAGATTTGGGTTGAGGATTTGAGTTTGAGCTTTTTTAGTGTGAGAACTAGAGACAATGGTTAGTTGGTGATTTTTACTAAGTTCAAGACCCAGATTAGCGGTAGCAATAGCCAAGCCACTCATATAAGGAGGATAACTGGTAGAAACAATGAGGATGCGCATAATGATTATTATACAAGAGAAAAGTGAGTTAGAACTTAGGTCTTGAAAATTTAGGGGTTATAGGATAAATTATAGGTAGTTTAATTAATTAAAGGAGATAACTATGTGGCAAAAATTAATGAATAGTAAAGAATTTAGATATGGAATAATAATAGTAGTATTAGTTGTTTTATTTGGATGGATGATAGTAAGGGGTAGAGAAGAGGAAAATCAAGTTATCCCGGAAATTACCTTGGAGCCGACCAAACAGATAGTGACAGAGTTGCAATTACCAATAAGTGATGTTGAAACTCAAAAGATTGAGAATAAATTTTCAAGTGAAGGAGTGGAGATGACCTTACTTAAAGATGTTTCCGGTGGCCAAGCAGTAGGGACAGCTTGGAGACATTCTGACGATGATCCTCTCGATGAACTCGGGACAAGTGCGTTTTCGTTTAAAGTGGAAGTTTCTCAGCTTAATAGCCTTGAAAAAGGTTTTTATTATGAAGTTTGGATGGTGGGTAAAGATGGATTCTTTTCTGTAGGTAGAGTTGGAGATATGACAGGTTCCGGAAAGTTGTACTTTACCGATCAAGAAGATAAAAGTGAGTTTAGGGGAGTAGTGGTAACTCTTGAACAGGAAGATGGGGTGACTACACCCGGTAAGCATATTCTTGAAGGATCGTTTTAAAGTTTTCTAATACAAATTAGGTTCGGAACTAGTCCCTCGACAAGCTCGGGATCGCAAAATTACTTGCTGAAGTTCCGAACCGAATCTGATAGTATAGTGTCAATATGACACTTGGTGGATTTATTAAAAACATTGCTTTTTTTGGGTATAGTGATTTTAAAGAATCGAGCAAAGAATATAAACAAGCGTTTAAGGCGGCTCAGGTCTTGGCTAAAAAGGGTTATACAATAGTAAATGGCGGAGGTCCGGGAATAATGGATGCGTCAACTCAGGGGGCTGAGTCGGTTGATGGAGAGACATTGGCAATTACTTTTAATCCAAAAGATGCTCCGGGATTTGAGGGAAGGTATGTAGCCAATCGGGTAGATAAAGAGATTAAGACAAAGAACTATATTGAGAGAATGTTTAAGCTGATGGAGCATGCGGATTGTTATGTGATTTTTAATGGTGGAACGGGAACGCTGTCTGAGTTTGGAACGGCTTGGGTGTTGGCTAGGCTTTATTATCCGCACCATAAACCGTTTATTTTGTACGGCAAGTTTTGGAAGTCAATCATTAAAGTATTAATGGAAAAGATGAAGATAAGGAGTGAGGCTGTAAAAGTGTTTAAAATAGTGGAGAGCGATGAGGAGATGATAAAAGCGATTTTGGAATTTGAGGAGAAAAAGCAATGAAGATATTTTTGGGCGCAGATCATAATGGGTTTAAATTAAAGGGGAAGATAAAAAAATGGTTGAAAGAGTGGGGGTATGAGTATGAAGATATGGGAAATAGTAGATATGAAGCAGAGGATGATTATGTGGATTTTGCAGTCAAGGTGGGGACTGCTGTTGGTTTGGGAGAAGTTAAAGGAGTGTTGGTGTGTAATTCCGGGGCCGGGATGGACATTGTAGCTAATAAGATAAAGGGAGTAAGGGGAGTGTTGGGATTTAAGGTGTCCCAAGTTAAGGAGTCGGTAGAAAAAGATGGAGTTAATGTCTTGAGCATACCGGCTAATTATGTTAGTTTAAGACAAGTTAAAAAAATCTTAAAGATTTTTTTAGAGTCTAAATTAAGACAAGAAGAAAAATATTTAAGAAGAATAAAGAAAATTAGTAACTTAGAAAAAAGGAACTTTATATGTTAAAAGTAGCTATAAATGGTTTTGGGAGAATTGGAAGATTGGCATTGAGAGTGGGGTTGAAAAAATACGCGGATAAGATTCAGTTTGTGGCCATTAATACTTCCGGTAGAGTAGATACGGCCGGTTGGGCTCACTTGTTTGAGTATGATACGGTTTATGGCAAGTATCAGGGAGAGGTGGGAGTAGAGGGAGACCCCTCGTCTCCCTCGATGAACTCGGGACAAGTAGGTTCGGGACAAGTAATGGTAGTTGATGGGATTAAAATTCCAGTTTTGGCAGAGCTTGAGCCAAAGAAGTTACCGTGGGAAAAATTAGAAGTAGATTTAGTATTAGAGTGTACCGGGAAGTTTAGAAAAGTTGAGGAAGCAGATGATCACTTGGAGGCGGGGGCAAAGAGAGTTTTATTGTCAGCGCCACCAAAAGTGGATTCGACAAGCTCACCACAAGCAGATTCGACAAGCTCACCACAAGCAGATTCAGGTATTTATGTAAGAGGAATTAATGATGATAAGTATAATGGTGAGAAAATATTTTCGAATGCCTCATGCACAACTAACTGCGTGGCTCCTGTTATGCAAGTGATGATGAGTGAATTTGGAGTGAAAAAGGCCATAATGACTACAATTCATGCAGTAACTTCGAGCCAGCGAATGGTGGACAATTCTCATAAAGATTTAAGGAGAGCCAGGGCAGGGTGTTTTAATTTAATTCCAACCACTACCGGAGCGGCTAAGACAACGGCTAAGGTGATTAATGGTTTGGATGGTATTTTTGATGGGATAGCTATTAGGGTGCCAATTTTGACCGGGTCATTGACAGACTTTACTTTTTTGACTGATAAAAAGACGACAGTGGAAGAAGTAAATCGGGTGATAAGGGAAGCCTCTGGAGATAAATTAAAAGGAGTTTTGGGAGTGACTGACAAACCAGTGGTGTCTTCGGATATTGTAGGTTGTGAATACTCATCTTTAGTGGATATGGGAATGACTCGAGTGGTGGATGGAGATATGGTGAAGATTTTGTCATGGTATGATAATGAGTGGGGTTATGTAGTTAGAATGATGGAGTTGGCCCTGCTATGAGCATATTAATAGTGCCGGGAATTTTGGAGAGAACTCTTGAAGAGCTGAACCTTAAGTTGCTTCGCGCAATTGATTTTAGCGAAAAAGTATTTGTGGATGTGATTGATGGCAAGTTTGTTGAGAGTGAGACAATTGGGATGGATGAATTAATGGATACGGCGACTGAGTTGGATTTATATGTTCATTTAATGACAGAGGAACCCATTAATTATTTGAATCAATGTAAGGAGATTGGAGCGGAGTTGGTGGTGGGGCAAGTTGAGTTGATGGAAGATCAAGTTGAGTTTGTTAATAAAGGGAAGAGACTTGGAATGAAGATGGGGTTGGCGTTGGATTTAGTAACCCCGGTTGATTTTTTGGAAGTAGAAGCTTTGAGTATGGTTAATACAGTTTTGTTGATGGCGGTGCCGGCGGGGTTTTCTGAACAAGAATTTGATAGAAAAGTTTTAAAGAAGATTGAGGAGTTAAGGTCGGCTGGATTCGGCGAGCTCACCACAAGTGGATTTAAGGGAGATATTTTTATTGATGGGGGAGTGAATAAGGAAACGATTGGAGAATGTATTAAAGCCGGAGCCAATGCTTTTAGTGTTACCAGTGGAATTTGGAATGAAGATAATCCGAAGAAAGCTTATGAAGAATTGATGAAACTAGGAGAACAAAATGAAATTTGATGTGGTTACTTTTGGGAGTGCCTTTGTGGATGTTTATTTGTCTAGTGATGATTTTAAGTCAATGTGTAAAATTGGTGGAGGTAAGTGGGATGTTTATAATCAGGTGATAACTACCGGAGGTGGGGCAACTAATGTGGCGGTGGGTTTTGAGAGGTTGGGTTTGCAAACAGCGGCGGTTTGTTGTGTGGGAACGGATGATTGGGGATTGTTTGTGAGAAAAGAGTTAAAGAGAGAAGGAGTGAGTTTGATCTATGTTCAGCAAGTCGATGAACCGACCAGTTACTCGACGATTTTAGTGGACAAGGACGGAAGTCGATCGGCTTTGGTTTATAGGAAAGCCAGTAATCGATTGGCTTGGCACAAAGTGGAGTGGGGTAAGTTAAGTCCCGAGTGGTTTTATGTTTCTTCTTTGGGGGGAGATTTAACCATGTTAACTAAAATTATTAGGACAGCTCAAGATAAAGGGATTAAGGTGGCTTTAAATCCCGGTTCAAAAGAAATTGAAGCTGATGATAAGCTTAGATCGTTTTTGCCATTTGTTGATGTGTTGTTGGTTAATAAAGAAGAGGCGGCCAAGTTAACTAAACATGAGGTTAGTAATCTTGATGAAATATATAAAGATATATCAAAGTTGGGGGCCAAGGTAGTGGCTATAACTAATGGTCGAAGAGGAGCAGTGGCGTTTCAGGCGGGGGAGATGGTGAAGTTGCCGGCAGTAAAAAGCAAAGTTGTTGAGGAAACCGGAGCCGGAGATGCTTTTGGTTGTGGTTTGGTGGCAGGGTTAATTAAAGGACTGGATTTGAAAGAGGCTTTAAAAATGGGGCTTTTAAATGGATCATCGGTGGTGAAACATTTTGGACCAAAGAAAGGGTTGTTGTTTGAGACGGAGATATAAACAACAGAAGGTTACGAACTCGAACTTCTTAAAGTTCGTAACCTTAGCAAAGGGGTATTCACCCTCAAGTTATTGATAAGAGTCATGATATTATATAGATATGGTTGATAAAACTAGAAACTTTAAAGAGAAAGATTTTGTGGATAGTGATGATAGTGAAAGACAGATAAAGAGAAGAAAGAGAAAAACGATTGGGGATGAAGGGTCGAGGAAACAAGTGGCGATTGGTTTGGTGGCAACTTTAGTTTTGGGATTGATGTTTTATTTGCCGGTAGAATTTAAAAATTGGTGGCAGAAATTTAACCAAGTTGAGACAATTACTATTTTGAAACCAGTTGGAGATAGTAAGGATGTTTCTGAGGTAATTGGGTTTAAAGTAGTGATTCGGGAGAAACAGGATGCTAAGTTGGTGATAGAGGAACTACTTAAAGATTTAGCCGGAAATTACGGGGTATGGGTGGAGGATTTAGATAGCGGTGAGGGTTTTTCGATTAATGACAGCAAGGTTTTTGAGATGGCATCACTAAATAAGCTGCCGGTGTTGATAGAGTATTATAAGCAGGTAGATGGCGGTAAAATTGATCCGGAAAAAGTTTATATACTTAGTGAAAAGGATAGGTGGGTTTACGGAACGGGGAGTATGCAGAATCAGCCGGCGGGGACTGAGTATAGTTATCAGGAGGTGGCGGAGTTGACGGCAAACATAAGTGATAACATGGGAGTTCAGCTACTTAGTAAGTGGGTGAATAAAGAGCTGGTTGATGAGATGGCGCTTGATAAAGTAGCCAATCTTTTTAAGGATTTGTATAACGATAAGTTAATTAGTAAAGAGAGTAAGGAGAAGTTATTTGATAGTTTAACGGATACGGTAAATGAAGATCGGATTACAGCCGGAGTGCCGAGTGGAGTAAGAGTGGTCCATAAATTTGGAAATGAAGCCGGGGTGGTGAATGATTGTGGAATTGTTTATTCGGATAAGCCTTATGTGATTTGCTTGATGTCGAGTGAAGTGAGTGATGGTCAGGCCGAGGACGTTTTGCCAAAAATTAGCCGGGTGGTATGGGAGTGGGCTAGTCGGTAGAGGTGTACAAACTTTAATACTTGACAATTTGTACACAATTTAATATAATAATTCTATGTTAAACTTACAAAGTTATTCGATTAGAGAAACAAGAGAACAATTATCAAGATTAGTTGAGTTGGCTGAGTTAACCGGTGAGAAGTTTTTAGTGACTAAGTTTGGGAAGCCTAAGGCGGCAATAATGCCAGTGCCTCAAAGCTGGTTAAAAAAGAGAAATGTTATCTTAGATTATGTCGGTTTTATGGGTTTGACAGGCGAATCGGGAGTTGAGTTGGAGGATCGAGTTAGAAGAAATAAAAAAGAAAGAGATTATATAAAAACTTTAAGAGCAAAAAAGTGAAGAGAGTTTTGGTAGATACCAATATTTTAATTGATTTTTCTAAAGGGAAAGGTGAGTTATTAGAAAAGTATTTACTTGGTAAAGATAAATGGGAGTTGTGGGTTAATCCGGTGGTAGTGGCAGAGTTTTTAAATGATAAGTGGTTAACTACAAAAGTAAAACAGAAAAAAGCCGAGGAGTTTATTGATTTGTTTAAATGTGTAGATATTAATAAAAAAGAGGGGATTAAAACCGGAGAATTAATAAGATCGGGCCAAATTGACTATCTTGGTGACGGCATGATTGCGTCTAGTTGTTTGATAAATAAAATATTGTTATTAACCAGAAATAAAAAGCATTTTTGTAGGGTAAAAGGCTTGAGGTTATTGTGATTGAGTAGAGGTGCCTTGTAGGAGTTGATCGCGTTGCTCTTGGTCGTTTTTGGCTTTTTCTTCTTGAAGTTGTTGGATGTATTCCGGTTTGCAGTGGAGGATAGGTTCGGTACCCGGAACAAAGTATTCGGTTTTGCCACCACAACCATCGCAAGATAGTTGGCCGGTGATGGGACAGATATCTGCCTTAATTAAGTCTGTTGGAGGGAGAAACTTACTAGGTTCGTAACCTTGCAAGATTTTGAGCATGATGTGGTGCCAGATGGGGGAGGCGCCGGTAATACCGGAAGCTACTTGGCTCATGGGGGAGTTGTCATTGTTGCCGACCCAAACGGCAGTCAGATAATCGGTGGTATAACCAATAGTCCAGTTGTCTCGTTTATCATTGGTGGTGCCGGTTTTAACGGCTACTTGGTGGCCGGGAATATTAAGATAAGAGCTTAAACCAAAAGCGGGAATACGAGCATAGGAGTCTGATAGAATGTCTGAGATGATGTAGGCAATGTTCGAGTCTATAACTTGTTCCCGGCATTCGCCGGGTAAACCTTGCAAAGTTTCATTGGTTTTAGGGGTATTCACCCCTAAGCTATTGATAGACTGGTCACAATTAAAACTCATCAGGATTTCTCCCTTGGAATCAATAACTTTTAAGATGGGGTGAAGATTAACTTTTTTTCCAAGATTTGCAAAAGTGGCAAAGACAACGGCCAGGTCGGTCATTTTTATTTCGGCTCCACCCAGAGTTAAAGAGAGACCATAGCGTTCCGGCTGATTCCAGGTGGTGATGCCAAGTTTTTTACCTTGTTCGATCATTTTATCGACACCTAAGCTGGCTAGAATTTTTACAGCCGGGACATTGTAAGAATTGGCAAGAGCACTTCGTAAAGTAACATTGCCATGGAAGCGATTGTCGTAGTTAACCGGTGAATAGGGCTTAGAGCCGGCAATGTCAAAGGTAATGGGAGAGTCTTTGATGACAGAAGCGGTAGTGTAGCCATTTTCCAGAGCCAGAGAGTAGTTAACCGGTTTGATGGCGGAACCGGGTTGACGAAGGCGAGTGGTAACGTTGACTTGACCATCTCGATCAGTGTCAAAGTAGTCTCTGGAACCAACCATGCTTAAAATCTCACCGGTTTTGGGATTGGTAACCAGAGCTGCACCATTGGTAATATTGAAAGGGGCAACTTTGATAATTTCGTCTGAAACTATTTGTTGAACAGTTTCTTGAAGTTTGAAATCAAGAGAGGTGATAACGGTGAGACCACCTTGTTCAACTAAAGCTTGGCCATATTCTTTGACTAGAATGTCTTTGACAAACATAACAAAGTGAGGAGCTTTGATGTTGGTAAATTGTGGAGCCAGCTTGATTATTTGTTGTTTGGCTAGTTCGGCTTTTAGGGGGGCAATTAATTTTTCTTCAACCATTCTGTTTAAAACTTGGTGTTGACGATAGATGGAGAGGTGAGGATTTAAACCAAAAGGGGAGTAGGTGGTGGGAGAAGCCGGGAGGCCGGCAAGTAAAGCGCTCTCGGCCAAATTTAAGTCTTTGACTGATTTTCCAAAGTAGGTTTGAGAGGCTTGCTCGACACCGTAAGCAGTGCCGCCATAAGAAACTTCATTTAAGTACATTTCTAAGATTTCATCTTTGGAAAAGAGGAGTTCTACTTCTATGGAAAGAATAAGCTCTTTAATTTTTCTGGTGATGGTTCTTTCTTGTGTAAGTAAAGCGTTTTTGATTAGTTGTTGGGTAATGGTGGAACCGCCTTGGAATTGTTGGCTAAAAATAATTTGATCAATTGATCTTAAGATACCTTTTAGGGAAATACCGTTGTGGTTGTAAAATTGGCTGTCTTCAATGGCTAGGGTGGCTTTGATAAAGTGATCGGGAACTTCATTTAAACTGATAAGAGAGCGGTTTTGATCTTTGTAAAAAGTAAAGAGAAGTTGTTCATTTCGATCATAGATTTTGGTGGAGAGAGTAGGTTCGCGGTTGGTGAGGTCGGTTGGTTTGGGAAGATCTTTTAAGATGAACCAGTAGAAGGAACTGAAAAAAATGATTAAGATTACAAGAGTAAGTTTTTGCCCGGCATTCGCCGGGTAAAGTCGTTTAAAGATTTTTTTGAGTGAGGGGTATTCACCCCTCAAATTAATAGAAGGTTTTTGAAGGTTAATCTTTGGTAATGACGGTAGTTTAAGTGGCTTAATTGACTTTAGTACTTTAGTTAATTGAAATGAGAAATTGAATAGTATTTTTAGAAACAAGAAGATCGATCGATAGGTGAATCGACCAATAATTTCCAGGGGATAGAAAAAGTTACGATTGCTCATGGAGGGTATTATACCCTATAAGAAAAGAAAAAGGGTGAAGGTTCCGAACTAAAACTTCGGAAAGTTGCGGAACCTTAATTTTCAGGAGGGTAGATGTTAACGATGTAGGGGGATTCGATTACTTTACCTTCTTCGTTGACGTCTTTTTGGCAATCTAGGCAGTATTCTTTTTGAACGGGGTCAGAAAGAATAATTTGTTCTCTTAGTTCGAGGTCGTCGGTTTTGCCTTCAACCGGCGGCTTGTTAGTGCTTTTGTCTATCCAGATACCTTTTTTGATAAGTGGCTCCATGGTTGGTTCTTGACCTTTTATAAAGTAGTCGAATCTGGTTTCACAGGGGAATTCGGGGTTGGGTCTGAAACCTGATAAAGTGCAGATTTGAAGACCGATAACGTTTTCCGGTTGGGTGGGGAATTCGTCAGGCTGATCTTTTAAGATAAATTCCATGATGTTATGCCAAATGGGAGCGGCTCCGGAAACTCCCGAAACCAGATATGGGTGCATGGGGGAGTTGTCATTGTTGCCAACCCAGGTTGAGACTAGAAAAGAAGGGGTGTAGCCAATAGTCCAGTTATCCCTTAGATCATCGGTGGTACCGGTTTTAACCGAGACGGTTCTATCTGGAATAACTAACTGACTGTAAGTGCCAAAGCCACCGGCTCTGGCGTTGTTATCAAGAAGGATGTGGGAGATAAGGAAGGCTACTTCGGGTGAGATGGCTTTTTGACCAACCGGAAGTTCATTTTCTAGGTCAATTTCTTCTAGAATTTTCCCCCGGTAATCTTGAATTTTTAGGATGGGGGTGAGGTCAATTTTTAAACCTTGATTGGCAAAAACTCCAAAGGCCACAGCCATGTCGACCATTTTAACTTCACCACCACCCAAGGTGAGGGAGAGACCGTACTTGGATGAGTCTTGGTAAGTGGTGATACCCATGGCGCTGGCAGTGGCCACCATGGCTTCAACTGAGTTGGCTGCCAGCATTTTAACAGCGGGAATATTATAAGAGTTACCTAAAGCAAAACGCATTTGGGTGGGGCCGTGGAAAGTGTTGTCATAGTTTCTGGGGCAATAAGAAGTGGGTTGACCGGGGGCATTAAAACAAGTGGGAACATCT
>JBDRQW010000066.1:0-27905 GCA_043826085.1 Candidatus Beckwithbacteria bacterium
ATCCCCCACATTATCTGATAAAATACTTGTTTACTATCCCATTTATGGGCCGTTAGCTCAGTTGGTAGAGCATCTGCCTTTTAAGCAGAGTGTCATAGGTTCAAGTCCTATACGGCTCACAAAGGATTGATATATCAATCCAATTTGACATTATTAGCAGTTAGGCCCCATCGTCTATCGGTTCAGGACACTAGGTTTTCATCCTAGAAAGCGCGGTTCGATTCCGCGTGGGGTCACAAATATAAATTAGATTGATATGTCAGCCTAATTTAGGGTTCAACCCTGAAGATTTAGTTATGTACACATTAAAATATAAACTATGAAGTTAAAATTTAATAATGTCTACAAAGTTGCTTTAATCCAGTTTTTTTCTTCGCTATATTTTTACTTACCGGTTTTAACTATTTATTACCAGCGAAGAGGTCTAAATTTTGTTCAGATTAATTCATTGTGGGGAATTATTACCGCCTCAATTTTTTTAGCTGAGATTCCGACAGGTATTATCGCTGATAAAATCGGGAGAAAAAAGTCGGTGATAATCGCTTTACTTTTACAACTGATTGGAGAAATTTCTTTTATCTTTGCTCAAAATTACTCCCAGTTTATCTTAATTTCCATAATTGCTGGAATTGGCTTTGCTTTTCAATCCGGCTGTATTCAAGCCTTGGTTTATGATTCTTTAAAGGAAAATAATAAAGAAGATGAAATGAAAAAAGCCACCGGTATTACGGGGGCTTTTATGCAGTCAGGTCTTATTCTTGGGGCATTATTTAGTAGTTTGCTAATAGCCAATTTAATCCCGACAAAGATTACTTTGGCGATTATTTTAACCGCCATTAGTGTATTTGTTGCCTTTTTGATAAGCTTTTCGATTAAAGAGCCAGTGATTAAATATATCCATCAAGAAGAATCTCCGATTAAAATACTGACTGAGTCGGTTAGATTAATTAAGAATAATAAGTCTTTAAGAAGAATTGTTTGGTTGGGAGTATTTACAACTCCATTTGCGGGGTATTTAAGAAACTTTCACCCGCCATACTTTGAGCTAGCTGGTATTCCAAGTGTGTGGCTGGGTTTGTCTTTAGGTTTGGGTGGAATAATAGCAGTGATAGCTAGTAAGTATGCTTATAAAATTGAGGAAATTTTTGGAGTTAAAATTGGCATGCTTGTAGCCACTTTACTGCCAGGATTTATATATTTATGGATGACATATGTTTTTAGTCCGGTTTTGGCCACTCTTTTATTCATACTAAATTATGGCTCAATGAGTCTTCAAAGTCCTTTATTTGCTGACTATTACAATCGGCATATTAGAAGTGAGATTAGGGCAACTGCTTTATCCACTATTAATATGATTTCCAGTATTTATATTACTCTTATTGGTTTATTGATCGGCTGGCTGGCAGATATAAAATTATCATGGGCATTTTTGCTTATGGGCGGAATTATTATTCTCGGGTCAGTTATTTTTAGAATTGACAAAAAACATTTAGTCAAAGTTGAGGAAAAATGAAAGACGATTTAAATATGAACTTAATGGTCATCAATATATTGAGTTGGGGTTAAAGCAAATTAAGGCTGTTTTGTAATTTAGTGCACGCCTACAGGGAGTCTCCCTGAAGGTGAAAAGAGATTTGAAAAGAGATTTGGTACTTGACAAGACCTCAGAAAACCCCCTATGTTATACGTATATTAAAATAAAAAAGAAAACATTACAAAACACTTCTTACGCTTTATTTTCGCTACCTTATAGTATGTGTTATAATATCAATCTTATTTATGTATAATACAAAAAGAAAAGGTATACTTTATTTCATAACATTTAAGGAGAAGGACGGGGATTATTGTGCTGTTTGTTTAAATTTAAATTTAATTGAGTGGGGAAAAGATATTGATGAGCTTGAAGAATCAATTAACGAAGCCGCCTTAAGTTATTTAAATGGAATTATTAAAAATAATCTTCCTAATGAATTATTAAATAAACCCGCTCCTAATAAATACTGGAAAATGGCAAAGAAAAGATGTGAGCCAATATTAAAAGTTAAGCCTGAAACTAATAAATTTAGTTTTTTTAACCTAATAAATCAACCATATTCTGATGGCTCTTTTATCTCAGCTTAAAAATTTAAAACCCAATAAGTGTAAAAAACTACTTCTAAAAAATAATTGGATTTCAATTAATAGAGAGGGAACTCACGAAACATTTATTAAGGAAATTAACGGAACAATTCATACAACTCAGTTAATTTGGAATAACAAAACTTGTTATCCTAAAAACGCAAAAAACATGATTGGAAAAACTGATATTCCTGTAAAAGAATGGATTAAAAACTGCAAGTAAAATTCAATTCTTGAAATAGTTAGTAATGGGAGTTTACATCCTTACTCAATCTTCACCCCTACAAAATCAATCAAAGGGAAAAGTGCTCGAACCTCGGTCCAGAATTTTTCTGCCAGGCGAGTCGAGTAGGCATTATTTTTACCTTTTTCCATAGTCGAACATAAATTATCTTCCCACTTACGAATTGTTTTAACTATCTTTTCTCCAGCCTGATTAAACTTTTCTTGATGAGTTTTTTTATCCAATCTATATTTATCATGTAAAACTTTAAATATCTCAAACTCTTCTTGGTTTTCCTCGCACATCTTTTTAAAGTATTCCTTGTATTTTGTCATAATAAAAATATAGAAAATCTTTTATCTAGTTACAACCATGCCTCTCTCATTTTATTCCAAGGTAGAGCTTCAATGTCTGATCTTTTTTGATGTGAGTTACCGCCATAAACAACCTTCATTTTTTTATTTTCACTAACGGCTTTACCCCAGGACTTGAGAGTAGTAAAGTAGCTAGAAGAAATTGTTTTTCCAGACTTAATTTCAATTGCATGCAATGGTGTTCTATCTATAATTAGATCTATTTCTCTTTGTTGCTGATCTCTCCAGAAGTAACTTTGAGGCCTTTTCCCTTGATTAAATGTATTTTTTAAGTATTCAGATATTACTAAATTTTCAAACAATCCACCCGAGGCAAAATGAGTACCCACTTGTTCTAATTTTTCAATATTAAGTAGCCACGATGCAAGTCCTGTATCATAAAAATAGATTTTGGGGGATTTGATCAGTCTTTTATTAAAGTTTTTATAATATGGTTGTAGTAAGTAAATAATATAACTACTTTCTAAAACAGATAGCCAACTTCTTGCTGTATTATGAGTGATGCCCGTATCTTGAGCAAGTGAAGAAAGATTCAGGATTTGGCCAACTCTCCCTGCACATAAACGAAGAAATCTTTGAAAAGTTGAAAGATCTGTAACATTAATGATTTTACGTAGGTCTCTTTCTATATATGTAGCCAAGTAGCTATTATAAAATTCATTGGGTTCTAATTTTGGTGGATGATACATGCGGGGGTATTGGCCTTGGAAAATTAAGTTAGAATAATCACTGATATTCTTTTTAAGTGCAGTTATCTCTAGATATGATAAAGGCAGTAGGGTTTGGATGCTGATTCTGCCCGCTAGTGACTGACTAATTCCCTCCATCATCAAAAAGTTTTGCGACCCTGAAAGAATATAGGATCCCATTTGTTTTTTATTATCGACTTCAACCTGTAGTTGAGAAAAAAGTTTAGGTGAGCGTTGCGCTTCATCAATAATTAGTGGTGATTGATGAGTATATAAAAAGCCTTTGGGGTCATTGTTAGCAAACTCTCGAAGCTCAATATCCTCCAAATTTACATATTTAAAGTCATTAAATATTTCTTGAAGAAGTGTTGTTTTCCCTGATTGGCGTGGTCCTACTAATCCTAAAATTGGGAATTTTTTAATAGTTTTTCGTAGTTGGTTTTCCAAAACTCTTTTTATGTACATATCAAAAGTATGGCTTTATTTTGACAATTTGTCAATCGGATTCTCAATATACTAAAAATGATAGCTATTCCACAACCTGATATTATTTGTTAACATGATTGTAGGTAGAATCATGTTAATTTAGTGGAACAGTAAAATTTATGACGGAAAAAATACAAGACTATGATTAAAATCTTGCTAGATAAATACACCGTAGAAAATTTTCAGCAAAAAGACTTAAAGACAATATTCAAAATACGCCAAGAAATTTCTAGACAAGATGGAATTGACCCACAATCAACTTTAGAAACAACTCCATCAAGAAAAAACTTTGAAAAATCATTGGAAGCTAAAAATACCAATCCTTTAAAAGATATTTTTGTCATTAAGAAAGATGGGGAGGCAGTAGGTTATTGCCAAGCTGGTTACTGGTCTGAAGAAGGCGACATTAAAGTATATATTCATCACATATTTTTGCTAAAAAAGCATCGTTTACCAAAACTGCTTCAAGGAGTTTTAAGTTTTATAGAAGATCATCTTAAATCAATATCTACTCAGCATGTTTCCAAAAATAAGTATTTTGCTACAAATACCTCTGAAAGTGAAAATGAAAAGTTATCTCTATTACAAATAAATGGATATAAAAATGTTTGGCAGATGGTAGAAATGAAGTTTAATAATTTCACTAAACTTCCAGAACTTACTATTCCGGAAAGCTTTAAACTAAAGCCAGTAATCAAGAGTGACTACAAAGATATTTATCTCGCCAACAAAGAAGTTTACTCTGGTAAATGGGGATCAAAACCTGTTTCAGATGATGAATTTAATCAGTTTCTAGAAGATTTTGATACCCTCAATACGGTTTGGACTGTAGCTTGGAGGGGAAGTGAAGTTGCCGGTTTTGTTATTAGCATAATCAAGAACGACTACACAGTAATTGATGAAGTCAGTGTTCGGAAACAATTTAGAAAACAAGGTTTAGGAAAATATCTTTTAGTTGAAAATATTAAACAAGCCCACAAAAGAGGAGCAAAGACTATTCGACTACACACAGATTCAAAAGATCAAGGCAATGGCTTAACTCTTTACAATAAGTTAGGATTTACTTCCATAAAAGAACATTTTAGGTTAAGAAAGCCCTTTTAAATCACCTTCAAGGTTGGATCTTGAAGGTAAAATTAACAAATAACTTGCTATAATCAAGTTATGTACATCTTTAAATATCCATTTATTTTTTTTACCTATCTTTGGTTAAGGTTTGACCCTATTATTTATTTAACCTTTAGAAAAGATTGGGCTCCTCGTTATGAATTCATGGCTAGCATATTTGGAGAAAAAAATATAAATCGATTTTTCAAATACAGAATTCAATTAGTTAAAGCCAGAAATAAAATACTTTCGCCTATCATTAGTCCCAAGCATGCCGAAAATAAAATTCAAGAATTTATTACGATAAATGTTAATACTAAAATAGGCAAGATTCAACGAATTGACATTATTAATGAACTTATTTTTTGGGCAACCGATGAAGAAATCAATCGTCAGAACATAGACAGTTATAAAACCAGAATAACTATTATAGAGGCTTTACTTGGAGTTATTTTCAAAAATACTATTGGAGAGGAAACTGACATTATTTTAAAAGGTCTTGAAAAAATTGTTTTTTCCAGAACTACTTATCTTGGCTCAAAAGGGGAACCATCTCCGGTGGTTCATGACGCTATCATTACTAATGTTGGCCACATTTTAACTTCACATTTTAATGAAGTCACTCGTCTTCGAGATGAAAAATTAGATACATTAACCAAAGTTCAATTAATTAAAGAGATCAACGAATCCAGTAATGGTAAAGGTTCAATGGCATTTTCAGCCGGCATTACTAAAAAAAATGATGAATACAAACACAAGTACCCTTTGGAAAACAACCACGCCAACCTGTTGATCAAAATCTTAAAACATTATTGTTTTTCGGCTTGGCCGGATTCTAGAGAAAGAGCCATAAATCTTATTAAGACCATGGAAAAACAACTGGGATTTGCATTTGCCTCTTGAAAAAATATTACAAATACGTTTTAATATGCCTATATTACCCTTTTAAGGGTAATTGTAATTATGAAAGAGTTACATATATCCATTTCAGCTCAACCCATCTTTTCTTTAGGTAAATATCAGTTCACCAACTCAATGTTAGTTAGTCTTTTAGTCACTTTATTTTTAAGCTTACTTGCTTATAAATTCTACAAAACTCACCAAAAGAAAAAAAATGGCTTTAATCTCTTTCTCGAAACTATTATTGAATCACTTTATCAATTTGCCCAAAGCATCACCCCGCACCAAGCCGGGAAATTTTTTCCGGTTTTTGCCTCGATCTTCTTTTTTGTAATGTTTGCCAGTTGGGCCGGTTTGCTACCCGGTTTTGAAACCATCGGCTACATCAGTAGTATTGGTTATATTCCTTTTTTAAGAGGTGGAACAGCAGATTTAAACATTACTCTTGGTACTGCTATTTTTGCCGTCTTATCTATTCAATACTTTGGTTACAAATCACTTGGCGTCAAATACTTTAAAAAGTTTATTAACTTCACCAATCCCATCAACTTTTTTGTAGGTTTTTTAGAACTAATCAGCGAGTTTGCCAAAATTATGTCATTTTCCTTTAGGTTATTTGGCAATATTTTTGCCGGAGAAGTTTTATTGGCGGTTATTGCTTTTTTACTACCCATCATCGCCCCGCTCCCATTTGTAGGTTTAGAGTTATTCGTCGGCTTTATCCAAGCTTTGGTTTTTTCGACTTTGACTTTAGTTTTTATTAACATTGCTACTATCTCACATCATTAATTATTAAATAAAGGAGAAAAACTATGTCAGCACCAGTAGAAGCCGTTCAGGCTAGCAATGACATGATTGTCGGTTTAACAATGGCTTTTGGAGGTTTAGCCCCCGCAGTAGCTATTGGCTTCATTGTATCCAAAGCCCTAGAGGCAATTGGTCGCAATCCCGAAGCAGCCAGCAAAGTTCAGACCGTCATGATCTTAGGGGTAGCTTTTGCTGAAGCTATTGCCATTTATGCCTTGGTAGTCGCTTTAATCTTAAAATTTGTATAAATAAACCAAAATGACTATTCATTGGTATCAATTACTATTTCAAATAATTAACTTTGGTATCTTAGTTTTTGTTTTAAATAAGTTTCTTTATAAGCCGATTGTCACTATTGTTAATCAGCGAAATAAAAAAATTGAAGATTCAATCAAGGCTGCAGAGGATAATCTCAAAGAAAAAACCAAGATTGAAGAAATCAAGAAACAAGCAAGAGCTGAAGCTGAAAAAGAAGCAGTTAAGATTATTGAAAATGCTAAAAAGGAGGCTAACAAAACATCCAAAAACATTCTCAATACTGCCAAAGAGGAAGCTGAGTTGGAGGTTGATAAAAAACTCGCCATGCTCACCGAAAAACTTAATGAACAGGAAAGAAAAATTACCAATAAAATTACCGATCTAGTCATTAAAGCTACCTCAAAAGTTCTAAAGGGCAGTCTTACTACTATCGAGCAAAAGAAAATTATTGATTTAGAAATTAAACAATTAAAAACAATTAAATGAGGGCCAAAGTTCAGGTTAACGCCATAGTCAAAGGTTTCTTGAGCTACCTTACAGAAAAAAAGTCTATTGATCTATTGCCGGAAATAGCCGAAGAATTAGTTAAACAAAGTTGGGTTAGGGTTGATCCTAATTTAGCTACAATTAAAAGCTCAATCAAGCTTTCAAAAAATCAAATTAGTCAAATTAAATCAGCTCTAAAAAAGCACTTTAATCGATCTATTTGGATTAAACAACAACTTGATAAATCTATTATTGGTGGTTTTAAAATTAATATTGCCGGTCAAACAATAGATGCTACGATTAATAAAAAACTTGAAGGTTTAAAAAACCAAGTAATCTATGAATAACATTCAAGAAGCCATCTTAAAAAAAATTGATCAATTTACTCCTACTTTATCAAAGAAAAGCATTGGCCAAATTATTTCAATTGGAGATGGAGTAGTTACTATCAGTGGTTTAGCTGACGCCATGATGTCAGAAATTTTAGAATTTCCTAAAAAAACCTATGGTCTGGTTTTAAACTTAGACAAACACACAGTCGGTGCTATTATCTTAGGTGATGGTAATCATCTCATGGAAGGAGACGAAGTCGAAACCACCGGTAAAATTCTAGAAATTCCGGTAGGAGAAGAATTAATCGGTAGGGTTATTGGTCCTCTTGGTAATCCCATAGATGGTCAACCAACCCTAAAAACTAAACAGTCGGAACCTATTGAAAAAATTGCTCCGGGAGTTATTACCAGAGAAAAAGTCAATCAGCCGGTTCAAACCGGAGTTACCGCCATTGACGCCATGATTCCAATCGGACGCGGTCAAAGAGAACTTATTATTGGAGATAGAAGTACCGGTAAATCTGCTATTGCTACCACCACAGTTATTAACCAAAAAAATAAAAAGCTGATTTGTGTCTATGTAGTTATTGGTCAAAAGGCCGCTTTTACAGCCCAATTAGTGAAAACTTTTCAAAAATATGGTGCTATGGAACACACTATTGTGGTTGCCGCCAACGCCTCAGACGCCCCGGCCCTACAGTATCTGGCTCCATATGCCGGAGTCACTATTGCCGAATACTTTGCCAAAAAAGGTCAAGACGCCTTAGTTGTTTACGATGATCTTTCAAAACACGCTTGGGCTTATCGAGAACTATCCCTTCTTTTAAAAAGACCGGCTGGTCGTGAAGCCTATCCCGGAGATGTTTTTTATCTTCACTCCAAGTTACTTGAAAGATCAGTTAAGTTAAATAAAGCTAATGGCGGTGGTTCAATTACTGCTTTACCAATCATCGAAACTCAAGAAGGTGATCTTTCTGCTTATATTCCCACCAATGTTATCTCAATCACCGATGGCCAAATCTACCTAGAATCAGATCTATTCAACGCCGGTATCAGGCCGGCTATTAATGCCGGACTCTCTGTTTCTCGTGTTGGTGGTGACGCTCAAATTAAAGCTATGCGTCAAGTAGCCGGTAAACTAAGATTAGAACTGGCTCAATTTAGAGAACTGGCTGCTTTTGCTCAATTTTCATCAGATTTAGATCCAATTACCAAAGCCCAGATAGAAAGAGGCACTAGAATCACAGAACTTTTGAAACAGGGTTGGGATGAACCGGCTTCGGTAGAAGAACAAGTGATTTTAATTTGGGCTGTTACCAATAACTATCTTGATGAAGTTCCGGTTGAAAAACTTGCAAGCTGGCAAAAAGAGTATATCAAATATATTTTTGCCATTAGGCCAAAACTAAAAAGCACTATTAATAAAGAAAAAATCTTAACCCCAAAAACCATTAAAGAGCTAGAAAA
This sequence comes from Candidatus Beckwithbacteria bacterium, assembly GCA_043826085.1. GTDB lineage: Bacteria > Patescibacteriota > Microgenomatia > UBA1400 > CG1-02-47-37 > CAXBYZ01. Next base: position 9,248 of record JBDRQW010000066.1, read on the forward strand.
ATATACTACAAGGTTTAATCAAAAATGAGTTCTACCAGAATCATAAAAAGAAGAATCAAATCTAGTAAAAACATATCTCAAATTACTAAAGCAATGGAGATGGTTTCGGCCTCAAAAATGAAAACCGCCCAGCAAATGGCTTTATCGTCAAGGCCATATTCTGAAAAAATGGCTGACATTATTACCTCTCTTGCCAAAATAGCTCAAAATCATGTTGATCACTTTTTACTAAAAGATCCAAGAATTAACTGGCCACAAGACGAGCCATTTAATATTTTAGTAGTCCTTCTTTCTACAGATAAATCACTCTGTGGTGGTTTAAACACTAATCTTTTTCGCGGACTCGAGAGTTGGTTAAAAGACATGAAAACCACCTATAATTTACCTTCAAACATCAAATTAAGTTTTGTTACTATTGGCAAAAAAGCCAAGGAACACATTATTAAGTCAAATCACCTGCTTACAGCTGAGTTTCCTCAAATGGGAGACAAGCCTCGCTTCCAAGACATTGTTCCGGTTAGTGGCATGGTTATCAATGGCTTTCAAAAAAAAGAGTTTCAAATGGCCTTCACCATCTACATGAAATTTATCTCAACTATTTCTCAAAAATTAGCCGTTAAACAAATTTTACCAATTGAAACTAAAACTATAGAAATCGAAGCCATGAGTGATGATTCTCCTCCACCTACAAAAGAATTCCAGGGTGACTATATTTTTGAACCAACTCCAAATGAAATCTTTAAAACATTGCTCCCTCAATATATAGAGCTTCAACTTTATCATGTTTTACTAGAGTCTTTGGCTAGCGAGCATTCTGCCAGAATGGTAGCCATGAAAAACGCTAATGAAAACGCTCAGGATATTGTCAAAGATTTAAGTTTAGAATACAACCAACTAAGACAATCAAAAATTACTAATGAACTACTTGATGTAGTCGGTGCCAGAATGGCGCTAGAATAATTTAAAGAGGCATTATTTATGAAAAAAATTGGAAAAATTTCTCAAATTATCTCAGTTGTTGTTGACGTAGTTTTTGAAGATTATCTGCCCAAACTCTACAACGCCCTCGAGTTAACCACTAAACAAGGAAAAAAAATTGTTTTAGAAGTTCAACAACATCTTGGTAATGGTCAGGTTAGAACTATTGCTATGGACACAACCGATGGCTTAAAAAGAGATATGGAAGTTGTCGATACCGGCAAATCAATTTCAGTTCCGGCTTGTACTAAAGCCCTAGGGAGAATTTTTAATGTCACCGGTGATTCTATTGATAACAAACCACCCCTTACAGGTGTTAAAAGAACCTCAATTCATAATAAACCGCCTAAATTTACAGATCTTGAAGCCACTCCTTCAATGTTAGAAACCGGAATTAAAGTGATTGACCTTATCAGTCCATTTGCCAAAGGTGGAAAAGTGGCTGCTTTTGGTGGAGCTGGAGTTGGTAAAACCGTTATTATCCAAGAGTTAATCAGAAACATTGCCGAAGAACATGCCGGACATTCAGTATTTGCCGGTGTTGGCGAGAGAACCAGAGAAGGTAATGACCTTTATCAAGAAATGTTAGATTCCGGAGTTATGAAAAATACTGTCATGGTTTTTGGTCAAATGAACGAGCCCCCGGGAGCCAGATTAAGAGTGGCTTTATCAGCCCTAACTTTTGCCGAGTTTTTTCGAGATGAACAAGGCGAAGATGTTCTTTTATTTATCGACAATATTTTTAGATTTTCACAAGCAGGCAGTGAAGTCTCAGCCTTACTTGGTCGTATTCCTTCAGCAGTTGGCTACCAACCAACTTTAGCTTCAGAAATGGCCGCTCTTCAAGAAAGAATTACTTCAACCAAAAAAGGTTCAATAACTTCTTTTCAGGCGGTTTACGTTCCGGCCGACGATTATACTGATCCGGCTCCGGTGGCTACTTTTGCTCACTTGGATTCTACCATTGCTTTAGAAAGAGCTTTAGCCGAACAAGCTCTTTATCCGGCAGTTGACCCTCTGACTTCAAGCTCAAAAATATTGTCAGAAGACACAGTTGGCAAAGAACATTATCAAGTTGCCAGAGGTGTTCAAAAAGTTTTACAAAGATATAAAGACCTTCAAGATATTATTGCAATTCTTGGTATCGACGAACTTTCCGACGAAGATAAATTAACTGTTTCAAGGGCCAGAAAAATTCAAAGATTTTTAACTCAACCCTTTTTTGTAGCCGAACAATTCACAGGGGCCAAAGGCCGTTATGTTAAAATTGAAGATACTATTAGAGGCTTTAAAGAAATACTAGAGGGCAAATACGATAACTTACCTGAGCAAGCTTTTTACATGATTGGTAGCATTGACGAAGCTATTCTAAATGCCAAGAAATTAACCTAAATATAACATAAGGTTCCGTAACTTTCCGAAATTTTAGTTCGGAACCTTAACAATATATGACAAAAAAACTCAACCTCGAAGTTTTAACTCAAGAAGAGTTAGTTTTTAAAGACGAGGTTGATTTAATTTTAGCTCCTGCTTATGAAGGCCAAATTGGCATTCTTCCGGGACACATTGGCTTACTTACCAAACTTCAACCGGGAGAACTATATATAGTTAAGGGTCCATCCATGATTATTCTAGCTGTCTCCGGAGGTTTATTAGACGTTAATTTAAATCAAGTTTCCATTATGGCAGACAGCGCTATTAGAGCTACTGATATTGACATCCAAAAAGTCGAAAAAGCTAAAGTCAGTGCCGAGAAAGCCCTCAAAGAAAAACTTTCAGATAGAGACTTTGCCGTTGCCCAAGCTGATTTAAGAAAAGCGGTTTTGGAACTCAAAGTTGCTAAAAAGAAACGCTATCGCCATGGAATTTGAACTGGCTCCGGATATACAAAAGAAATTGATTAAAATTCAAAAGAAATTAAAACTTCCTAACATTAAGATTGATCAAATTATTGCCTTTAGAAGTTATGGCTCAAGAGCTAGAGCCAGAGCCAGAATCTGGGCTTTCCCTAAAATTTGGCAAATGGCTTTAAAACTAGATCCCCATTACTGTATTGAAATAATTTCAGATAAATTTGATCACCTAAAAGAAGATGATAAGATAAGAATATTGATTCATGAACTTATGCACATCCCTTCAAATTTTTCCGGGGCTTTGTTGCCCCATCGTGGCCGGGGTAGGGTAGTCATCAACGCCAGATCAGTCGAACAAATGTTTAAAGAGTACAAAACGACCTGCAAGGACAGTCCCTGCAGGTAAAAATTATATGATTATTATTTTTCACGGAGACAACTTTGTATTGAGTCGAAAAGTTTTCAACGAACAAATTAAAGCTTTTAAAGGCGAAAAAACCAGGTTAACAGCCAAAGAAATTGATGAAACCATTTTAACTCAAAGCTTAGAATCAAATTCTCTTTTTGGTGATCCTCGCTTAGTTATTATCGAAGGTCTTCTTACCTTGCCTCGATCAAAAAACAAAGACGCTTTAATCAATATTGTTTTAAAAAATCAAGACAGTGAAGTTATTTTATGGGAGAAAAAATCAATTACTCCGGCAGTCAAAAAGAAATTTACCAAAGCATCTATCAAAGAATTTAAGCTCCCGGCCAGTGTCTTTAAAGTTTTAGATTCCTTAAAGCCCGGCTCCGGCGAAATTACTTTAAAACTACTTCATGATTGTTATAAAAAAGATGCCCCGGAACTGGTTTTTTATATGTTACATCGCCGAATCAGTCAGTTAATCCAAGGCCAAGAAGGGAATAATCTTAAAGGCGCCCCCTGGCAAGTATCCAACCTAAAAGCCCAGGCAAAAAACTTTAAACTGGAAAATTTGCTCAAATTACATCAAGACCTAATCAACATCGATTTTTCTATCAAAACCGGTCAAGCCGCCTTGCCAATTGCAAGCCAACTTGACCTCTTACTTATTAATATCTAGAATTAAACTCTCATGACTATTGACACTTCAATTTTTAAAGCATACGACATTAGAGGTATTTACCCAACCCAGTTAGACGAAGAAGCCGCTTATCGTATTGGTAAAGCTTACGCCAACCTAATGCAAGCAGAAAACCCCGGCAAGACTCTAAGGATTGTAGTTGGTAATGATATGAGACTCTCTGGTCCACAACTCAAAACTAGATTGTTAGATGGCTTAACCGAAATGGGGGTTAATATTATTGATATTGGTTTAGTTAGTACCCCGACTTTTTACTTTGCCGTTGCTTTTTATGATTACGATGGGGGGATAATAGTTTCCGCCTCTCATAATCCAAAAGAATACAACGGTATGAAACTAGTGAGAGCTATGGCTGTTCCTGTTAGTGGCGAAACTGGCATGAAAACTCTAGCTGATCTATCTGCTAAAAACAAATTTACCCCAGCAAGCCAAAAAGGTACTGTTACCAAAAAAACCGGCATTCTAGAAGACTTAGTCAAAGATCAAACCAAGACTATTGACCTAAAATCAATCAAACCTCTTAAAATTGCTGTTGATACCGCTAACGCCATGGGAGGCTTAGACATCGAAGCTATGTTTAAACGACTACCTTGTGAGTTGGTTAAACTCAACTTCAAACTAGATGGCACTTTTCCTTCCCACGAAGCCGATCCATTTAAAGATGAAAACCTAAAGACAGTTCAAGACGCTGTTATTAAAGAAAAATGTGATCTAGGCATCTCTATAGATGGTGACGGCGATCGTTACTTTTTTGTTAATGAAAAAGGTGAGTTAATCAGGCAAGAAATCCTAAGGGGAATCATGGCCCAATTAGCCTTAAAAAATAATCCCGGCGCCACCGTTTGCTACGACATCAGGCCCGGTAGAATTACCAAAGACATGATCGACGAAGTTGGTGGCAAGTCATCAGTTACTCGAGTCGGTCACTCTTTAATCAAAGAACAGATGATCAAAGAAAATGCCGTTTTTGGTGGTGAATCATCCGGCCACTTTTTTTACAAATTTAGCTACGGTGTTTTTGAATCTCCGGTAATGTATGTCTTGCAACTTCTAGAATATATTTCCAAAAAAAATCAGCCGGTTTCAAAAATCATGGACCCCTATCGAGTCTACTTTCATTCTGGCGAAATTAACTCAGTAGTTAAAGATCCCGACGGCAAAATGAAGGAATTACATGAAAAATACTCTGATGCAGAAATTTCTCAACTAGACGGGATTACTATTACCTACAAAGATTTTTGGTTTAATGTCAGAAAATCCAACACCGAGTCAAAACTAAGACTTAATCTTGAGGCTAAAACTAAAAAAATTATGGAACAAAAAAGAGATGAGGTCTTATCAATTATCCAAGCCTAAATGATTGACCTTAAAAAAGCTTTAAGTGTAGCCGAAGAAGCCGTCACTACAGCCGGTAAATTTTTACTAGCTCATCAACGCGATGTAGTTATTAAAAAACATAAAGACGCTGTAGACATTCAAACAGATGCTGATCTAAAAGCTGAAGAGATCTGTATAAAGACTATTCAAGCATCATTCCCTAATCACAATATATTATCTGAAGAAATTGGTTTTATAGATCATCAATCAGATTTTACTTGGGTTATTGACCCCTTAGATGGCACTAAAGAATATATTAGGCAAATTCCTCTTTGGGGAACAATTTTATCTTTAGAAACAAAATTAAAAACATTGGTTGCGGCTTGTTATTTCCCCCCTACTAACGAACTATATTCAGCTTCAAGTAATCAAGCAACTTTATTCAACCATCAACCAGTTAAATTATCCTCAGAAAAAAAGATAACAAAATCGTTTATTTATACCCATCCACCCACTTCCAAAACAAAAAAACAAACCGCTAATTTTATCTGGGATAAACTTAAACAAATTTCTTTTCAAGCCTATAGATTAAGAGCCCATGCCAATGATGCTTGGGTTTTATCTTGGTTATCTAGAGGAGGATTAGAAGGTTATTGGCTTCCTGATGGGCATTTAACTGAATGGTACGACATTTCACCCGGTCTTTTAATTGCCAAGCAAGCCGAAGCTAAAATTACTGATAGTTATGGAAAGCCGGTCAAGCGGGGGGATTTAACAAAAGGTATAGTAATCACTAACGATCACATCCACGATCAATTATTAAATATCATCAACCTGCAAGGACAGTCCTTGCAGGTTGATAAATAATATGACAAATATTTTAGATAACATAAAAGCTCAGCAAAATCTCGATCCGGATAACCTCTACAGTTCAATAACTGATTTAAACCTTCAATGCCTTGATGCTTTTAAAGAAGCAAGCAAAGTAAAAATATCCAAAAAACCAATAAAAAATTTAATCATGTCGGGTATGGGTGGATCTGGTTTGGCAGCTCGAGTAATCGAATCAGTTTACAAAGAAAGCTTGGCGGTGCCTTTAATTCGAATTAATAACTATCATTTACCAAAATGGGCAAATAAAACAACTCTAGTTGTTGTCTCAAGTTATTCTGGTACTACCGAAGAAACAGTCCAAACCTTAAAAGAAGCTATTGCTAAAAAATGTCAAATTTTAGTTATTTGTGCTGGAGGCGCTTTAAAAGAATTAGCTTTAAAACATAAACTAGCAATGTACGAAATCGACCCCGTTCACAACACCTCAAAACAACCTAGAATGGCTATCGGTTACTCAATTATTGGCCAATTAACTATGGTTGCCAAAGCAGGACTACTTACTATTAATAAAAAAGATCTGGAAGATTTTAAAGACATTATGTTAAAAGTGCTAAAGACAAATGGTCGAGAAGTTGTTTTATCTAATAACCCCGCCAAAAAACTAGCTAAAGCCATTCACTTAGAACAAATTGTCATGGTTGCCAGCCAACACTTGACTGGAGCCTTTCATGTTGTTAAAAATCAAATGAACGAAAACGCTAAGCAACTTTCGCATCGTCATGATATTCCCGAGTTAAATCATCACTTAATGGAAGGTTTAAGATTTCCTAAAACAAATAAAAAAGATATTGTATTTTGGTTTATTAATTCCTTGCTTTATTCAAAACGCATCCAAACCAGAATGGTTTTAACTATGGATGTGGTAAATAAAAACAAACTAAATGCTTTCGAGTTCTTGCCGGTTTCCAAAACCAAGCTGGCTCAAGTTTTTGAAGTTATTCAATTTGGGGCTTTAGTTAACTATTACACGACGATTTTAAATGGAATCAATCCTGCCCCAATCCCCTGGGTCGATTACTTCAAACAAAAACTCAGCCTGCAAGGACAGTCCTTGCAGGCTGATCTAATCTAATTATCAATCAATTTATTTTGCAATCCCTTTAAGTCATCATCAAATTTTTCAACAAATTCTTTGTAACTCAATAGTTTATTAACAGAGTCAAAATAATCCAAAATCTTTTTAGGCTTAACCCAACTTTGAGAAAACTTTCCTAAATAGTTACCATAACTTGAGTACTTATAACCTGCAAGGACAGTCCTTGCAGGTAAAACGTCTAATGGATTTTGATGGATATATTTAGATAAATAAACCAAATGATTTTGTTCAATAATTCGAACTGCTTTATATCTACTTTCAAAAACAGGCCCAGTTCTCTTAAATGTTCTATTAAAGTACATTGAGTATTTTGTGCCAATTGATCGCATTAAGTCAGCAATATTATATTTCTCTTTTTGAAAAATTAATAAATGATAATGATTTGGCATCAAGCAATAAACTAACAAATTAACAGTTTCCGAATAGTTTTTCAACTGTTTACTTGGAGCTACCTGCAGGGACTGTCCTTGCAGGTCTTCTGGGGTAAGATATATTTTTAAATAACTTAAAAATACTTTATAGTCTTTTTCAGAATTAAAAATGTTTTGCTTAGCAACACCTCTATTGTATATGTGATAGTAAGATTTTGCTTTGTAGTACTTCAAAGCATTCTTGGGAGGCATAGATTTAGTATACACCTACAAGGACTGTCCTTGTAGGCTGTAGCCAAATTCTTAATTGTCTGCTATCCTTTATACATGACCAATAAGCTGCCCTATGTTGTTGATTTTAAAGACGTTGATCGTGGAGATATTGGCTTAGTCGGTGGTAAGGGTGCTAACTTGGGTGAGATGATCAAGAATGGTTTTCCGGTTCCTCCCGGATTTGCGGTTACATCTGAGGCTTATTATCGAGTTCTTGATGAAAACAATCTAAGGCCACAGATAAAAGAGCTCATGTCAAAAGTCGATGTCCATGATCCAAGAAATTTAAATGCCGTCTCCAAAAAAATTAAACATTTGATTTTTCACGCTACCGTGCCCAACGAAATCGCTTTAGACATTATTAGGTCTTATCTGAAACTATCAAAAGGTAGCAATAATACTTTAGTGGCTGTTCGGTCTTCCGCTACCGCCGAAGACTTGCCAGATGCTTCTTTTGCCGGTCAACAAGAAACATATCTTAACGTTCAAGGCGAAGCTAATTTAATTCAAAACGTTCGGGCTTGTTGGGCTTCTCTCTTTGAACCCCGGGCTATTTTTTACCGCACTGAAAAAAACTTTGACCACTTTAAAGTTGGTATTGCTGTTCCTATCCAAAAAATGATTCAGTCGGAAGTCTCCGGAATTATGTTTACCGTTAATCCTGTCACAAACGACAAAAACCAGATCGTTATCGAATCGGTTTGGGGCTTGGGTGAAATGATTGTTCAGGGGGCTTATACTCCAGATCATTATTTAGTTCAAAAAGGCACTTGGAAAATTCTTCAAAAACAAGTCAATCAACAAGACAAACAATTAGTTTTAGTAAAAAATAAAAATAAAGAAATAAAAGTTAAAAGAAATAAAAGAAATAAAGAAAAACTTAATAACGAACAAATAGTCGAATTGGCAAAAATCGGCCACAAGATTCAACAACACTACTTCTTTCCCCAAGACATTGAGTGGGCTCTTGAAAAAGGCAAGTTATACATTGTTCAATCAAGACCAGTCACTACCATCTACGACACCAGTAATGACCCCAAAGAAAAAGATGTAGTTCAAAAGGGTTTAAAGCTAATCATCAAAGGCGATCCCGCCAGTCCCGGTATTGCCACCGGTTTTGTAAGAATTCTAAAATCCGCCAAGGAAATTCACATGCTAAAAGATGGGGAGATGCTGGTTACTAATATGACAACCCCAGACTTTGTTCCGGCCATGAAAAAGGCTTCAGCTATCATCACCAACAAAGGTGGCCAAACATCTCACGCCGCTATTGTTTCAAGAGAATTGGGAATTCCTTGTATTGTTGGTACCAAATTTGCCACCAAGCAACTAAAAAGCGGCACTGTGGTTACAGTTAATGGTAAAACCGGTGAGGTCTTTGCCGGGGGACTTCTTCCAGATAAAAACAAGATTAACGCCCCCAAAAAACTTTTAAAACAATCAAAAATTACCAGTAAAAAACAATTCAATCCTGATTTGCTCCCAACCGCTACCAAAATTTATGTTAACCTCGGCGAGCCGGATCTAGCCTCAACTATTGCTTTAAAAAATGTAGATGGGGTTGGTTTACTTCGAGCCGAGTTTATGATTGCCCAAATGGGCGTTCACCCTAAGAAATTAATTCACGATAAAAAATCAGATAAATTTGTTGATGGTCTAGTTGAAGGTCTAGAAAAATTTACCAAAAGCTTCTACCCTCGTCCGGTTGTTTATAGAACTACCGACTTTAAAACCAACGAGTACGCCAATCTCATAGGTGGTTCAGCTTTTGAACCAAAAGAACCAAATCCTATGATTGGGTATCGAGGCGCCTTTAGGTATATAAAAGATCAAGAAGTTTTTGATCTTGAGTTAAAAGCAATTTCTAAAGTTAGAAATAAATTGGGCTATAAAAATCTACACATCATGGTTCCCTTTATTAGAACCGTTGATCAGTTAATTGAAGTTAAAAAAATCATCAGTGCTCACGGCTTAGTCAGATCTCCATCATTTAAACTCTGGATGATGGTCGAAATTCCCTCTAATGTCATCTTACTGGAAGACTTTCTTAAAGTCGGAATCGACGGCGTCTCCATTGGCACTAACGACCTAACTATGTTGCTTTTAGGCACCGATCGAGATAACAGCGAAGTTGCTGAGATTTTTGATGAAAGAAATCCGGCTGTTTTATGGGCCCTAGAAAAAATTATCAAAACTTGCAGTAAACATAAAATAACTTCATCGATTTGCGGTCAAGCTCCCTCGCGTTATCCAGACCTTTCTTTAAAACTGGTCAAGTGGGGAATATCAAGTGTTTCAGTTTCACCGGATATGATCGATGAAACCAGACAAATTGTGTATCAAGCGGAAAAAAGCCTAATCAGCCATGCCAAAAATAGTTAAACTTAAAGCCAGAGAAATCCTAGACTCACGTGGCAATCCCACTATCGAGACTACTATAACTCTTGACTCTAATCATCAAGTTTCTGCCACTATTCCCTCAGGAGCTTCGACCGGAAAACATGAAGCGGTTGAGTTAAGGGACAACGATAAAACTAGATTTAATGGCCTTGGGGTCTTAAAAGCCGTCGCCAACGTCAACACCACTATTGCCAAAAATTTAATCGGACTTGACCCCACCAAACAAACAGCTCTTGACCAAACATTAATCAACTTAGATGGCACCAGCAACAAAAGTAATCTTGGAGGCAACGCCATTCTCTCAGTTTCCATAGCCGCCCTAAAAGCCTCCGCCTCCTACTACCAACTACCAATCTACAGCTATATCAATAAAAAATACAATCTAGGTGAAGACTCAAAAAAACTTCCCGGCCCCACTTTTAACATTATTAACGGAGGTTCGCATGGAGCCGGCAATTTGGATTTTCAAGAATTCCATGTGGTTCCTTCATTGCGCTTCCCTTATCATCAAGCTCTTCAAATTGGAAGTGAAATCTATAAAAGCCTAAAAAAAGTTTTAATCCAAAGAAAAGCCATTCACAGTGTCGGTGATGAAGGTGGCTTTGCCCCTAATTTATTTACCAACATGGATGCCCTTGAAGTAATTTTAGAAGCCATTCGCCTGACTCCATATCAATTTGCCAAAGATGTTTTCTTAGGATTAGACGTGGCAGCTAATTTCTTTTACAACAATGACAGCTACATTATCAAAGATAGAGCTCAACCTTACTCAAAAGCAGACCTAATTGCCTACTATCTTCAACTAAATCGAGAGTATCAACTCTTTTCTCTAGAAGATGGTTTAGAAGAGGAGGACTGGAGCGGTTGGGCGAAATTAACTGAAAGTATTGGCGCCGATACTTTAATTGTTGGCGATGACTTGCTCACTACCAATAAAGACAGAATCAAAAAAGCCATCCAAGAAAAATCTTGCAACACTATTCTGATTAAACCCAACCAGATTGGGACCATCTCTGAAACCATTGAAGTAATTAAACTTGTCAAAGACAATAACTGGAAAACCATTGTTTCTCATCGATCCGGAGAAACCAACGATACCTTCATTGCCGATTTTGCCGTTGGTATCAAGGCCGACTACACTAAATTTGGCGCTCCGGCAAGGGGTGAGAGAATTGCCAAGTACAATCGCTTACTGGCCATTGAACAAGAGCTTAATCTGTCCTAAACTCTAACTATGGTTAAAAATCCGGTTTTACTTTTAATTTTAGACGGTTGGGGTGTAGCTCCTTCAAGTCCGGGTAACGCCATCACTCAAGCTGTTACCTCTAACTTTAATAAATATAAAGCTTCTTATCCCAACACTCTACTCGATGCTTCAGGGGAAGCTGTTGGTCTGCCTCGCGGAGAAGACGGTAACAGTGAAGTTGGCCATACTAACATCGGAGCCGGCTACATTGTTTTCCAAGACTTACCTAGAATCAACACTTCAATTGCCGACGGTTCATTTTTCAAAGTTGAAAGTTTTATTAAAGCCACAGAACATGTGAAGCAAAATCAATCTACTCTTCACTTAATGGGTTTAATTGGTTCCGGCGGAGTTCATGCTAACAACGAACATCTATTTGCTTTAATTAAAATGGCTAAAGAGTCTGAAGTTAAAAATCTATCTATTCACTTATTTACCGACGGTCGAGACTCGCCTCCAACTACAGCTATCAACTACATTGATCAAATCACCAAATACATAAAAGAAATTAACTTAGGTCAAATTGCTTCTATTTCGGGTCGATATTACGCCATGGATAGAGATTTCCGTTGGCAAAGAACTCAAAAAGCCTATGATTGCTTAACTCAAGGTTTAGGTCAAAAAGCTCAAAATGCCCAACTTGCTATTCAACAATCATATCAAAACCAAAAAACTGACGAATTTATTGAACCTACAAACATTGTTGATTCTAATGGTACTCCTATAAGTTTAATAAAAGATAACGACGCTGTTATTTTTTATAACTTTAGAGTTGATCGTCCTCGTCAACTAACTAAAGCTTTTGTTTTAAAGGATTTTCAATCACAAGCTAACAAGTTAGCCTTTGACCCTCTTTCAGACAAATACCTTGATAGTCATTTACCGGAAAAAGCCACTACCAATCCTCCTTTTAAAAGAGAAATAATTCTCAAAAACCTTTTTTTTGTTACCATGACCGAGTATCAAAAAGATTTAGTAGAAAATATAGCTTTTGAACCTGTTCGTGTCAATAACCCCTTATCCAGAGTCATTAGTGAACACAACTTAAGCCAATTACACATATCCGAAACAGAAAAAGAAAGATTTGTCACTTATTACTTCAATGGTCAAAGAGAACAGCCATTTCCCCTAGAAGATTGGGAAATTATTCCCTCGCCTAAAGTAGCCACTTATGATCTTCAACCGGAAATGTCTACTCCAAAACTAACCGAAGTTTTAATTTCAAAACTAAAGTTAAGACAATATGATTTTATTTTTATGAATATTGCCGCTCCGGATATGGTGGCTCATACCGGTAGCCTTCCCGCCACCATTAAAGCCATTGAAGCTGTTGATCAAGCCTTGGGAGTTATTGTCCAAACTGGCTTAAACCTAAACTACACCATTTTTATTACTGCCGATCATGGCAATGCCGAAGAATTAATTAATCTTCAAACCGGAGAAATAGACACCGAACATTCCACCAATCAAGTTCCTTTGCTAGTAATTTCCAACAACTTAATAGGTAAGAAACAAGCCTTACTTTCCGGAATCTTGGCCGATATTGCCACCACTGTTTTAAAAATACTGAAAATTCCCAAACCCTCCTCAATGACCGGCAAAAATCTTCTCCAATGATCTTAAAATATTTATTTTCACCAAAATCAATCGCAGTCGTCGGTGCTTCTTCAAACCCGGAAAAAATCGGCCATCAAATTCTAAAAAAACTTTTTCAAGCTAAAAATACTAAAATCTTCCCGGTTAATCCAAAAAGAAAAGAAATTTTAAAATTAACTTGCTATCCTTCTATACTAGATATTAAAGATAATCTTGATCTTGTAATTATTGTTATTCCGGCTTTTTTAATTCCGGAAATTATCGAACAATGTGTCATCAAAAAAGTCGGTGCCATTGTTATTGTTTCTTCCGGTTTTTCAGAAATAGGACCAGTTGGCCAAAGACTTGAACAAAAAATAAAACAACTTCTAAAAAACACCAACATTTCTCTTTTGGGGCCTAACTGCCTGGGTTTTGCCAATCCCAACCTTAATTTAGACATTACCTTTGCCAAAACCTCACCGCTCAATGGCAATATTGCCCTAGTTTCTCAATCCGGCGCCATTGGATCTTTTCTTTTTGACTGGGCCAAAAAAGAAAATTTAGGTTTCTCGAAATTCTTAAGCCTAGGCAACCGAGCCGGTTTAACTGAAACAGATCTTTTAGAAAACTTAAAAAAAGATTCCAATACTAAGGTTATTGGCCTTTACCTTGAATCATTTGCCAATGGTTCAGACTTTTTAAAAATAGTCAGCCGAGTTACTAAAATTAAACCGATCATCGTTCTCTTTGGTGGTAAAACCGAACTGGGAAAACAAGCTGTCAAATCTCACACAGCCGCCTTAAGCCCCAAATCAGCCATTATTAACACGGTTCTAGAACAATCCGGTTGCATTCAGGCTAAATCCCTGGAAGAGTTTACTGACTTACTTGAAATATTTTCTCTCCAACCAAAACTTCTAGACAATGACATCGCCATCATTACCAATGCCGGCGGACCCGGTATCTTAGCAGCCGACCAAATAAGCAAAGAGGATTTAAAGCTGACTAATTTAAAAGATGTTTACGGTGATGCTTTAGCCGAACAATTTAAAGTGGCTCTAGCCAACTTAACTGCCGACAAAAAATCCGATGCTTTTCTGGTGATTATCTCTCCTCAAACCAACACCGAACTTGAACTAACCGCCAAAGTAATAGTTGAACAATTTAAAGTCAAGAACAAACCGGTAATTGTCTGCTTACTTGGCGCAGAAACCATGTCAAAAGCCAAGCAATACTTACAAAAACAAGGGATTGCAACTATCGACTTTCCCAATAAAGCTATCACTTATCTAAATAAACTTTATCACTACTACTCTAACAGAAATCGACAACAATCCTATCCGGTTAGATTAACTAAACTAAAAAACATTACAAAAAAAACTCTTCAAAATCTTAAATTAGGTGAGGAAAAAGGCATGCTTTCTTGGGTAGACTCAAAAAAACTAGGCAAAATTTACCAACTTCCTCTCATCAAAACCATTACTTTAACCAAAGACAATCTAAACCAAACCATCAAAGATTTTGGCTATCCTTTTGTTTTAAAAGCCGACCCCACCGAAGCAATTCATCGAACAGAAAAAAAAGGTTTAAGATTAAACTTAAAATCTAAATCAGCTATCTCTAAAGCTCATCAAGATTTAAGCAAAAACTTCAAAATAATTCTGGCTCAACCACAAGTTAGTGAGGGGGTCGAGCTTTTCATTGGTTTAAAACGAGAACCAAATTTGCCACCAATGATTACTCTCGGATCAGGAGGAATTTACACTGAAGTTTACCAAGACGTGGCTCAAGCTTTTCTACCTTTAAACAAAAAAATGATACTTCAATTAATTAAACAAACCAAAATCGGCCAAATTATTCTCGGAGTCCGAAGCCTGCCTCCACTGGCTCTAGATAAAATTATTAAAATGCTTCTAGGAATTTCTCAAATGGCTATGGAAAATGAACAAATCAAAGAATTAGATATCAACCCGGCCATCATCTCTCAAACCAAAGTCACTATCGTTGATATCAAGATATCAGTTTAACCAAGACCACCAACTCACCTTTAACTTTTTTATCTCCGATTTTGTTTATCAGCTCATCAGGCGTCCCTCGCATCACTTCCTCAAACTTCTTAGTCAACTCCCTCCCAATCACCACCCTCATTACCACTCCGGAGTGGTAATGGTTAAGCATTTTTAGAGTTTTTAAGATTCGAAAGGGGGACTCATAAAAAACTACTGTCATATTAGTTTCCAAAGTTTTAACCAATAGTTTTTCTTTCTTACCGGATTTTTTTGGTAAAAATCCTAAGAACACAAATTTGTCAGTAGGTAGCCCAGCCACCACCAGTCCAGCCAAAATCGCCGAAGCTCCTGGAATCGGCACCACTTTTAAATTTTCTTTAGCACATTCACGAACTAATTTAAACCCGGGGTCAGACACTAGCGGTGTCCCTGCACTAGATACCAAAGCCACATCATATCCTTGTTTAAGCCAATCAATTACTTGGCCGATTTTTTGTTCCTCATTAGCTTCAAAATAACTAACCAGCTTTTTATTCTCAATCTCAAAACGTTTTAATAACATACCTGTTTTCCTGGTATCCTCAGACAAAATAATCTTCGTCTCTTTTAAAACCTCTATCGCTCTTAAAGTAATATCTTTCATATTGCCAATCGGCGTTGACACTACGTACAAAGTACCCATATAATTTTAATTGTATCATGACTACATCTTTTAACTTTAATATCAGTGGTAGTGCTGGAGAAGGAATAAAAAAAGCCGGCCTTATTTTTTTAAAGACTTGTTTTAAGCAAGGCTTTTATGTCCACGGTTATACCGAATATCCTTCTTTAATTCGAGGTGGTCGAAACACTTTTCAAGTTCATGCCTCAAAGGAGCCCAATCTCTCTCCAATTTTAAAACCGGACTTTACTATTGATCTTCAAAACGAAGGAGACTTGCCCTTAACTAAAATCAACCAAGATGCCGGCGGTATTCCCCAAACCAAAAATGTTGCAGGGCTTGGTATTGCTTGTTTTATTTTTAATTTATCCCTAGATACTTTAAATCAAACCATAGCCAAAACTTTTTCTGATAAATCAAAAGATGTTATTGATCTAAATATAAAAATTGCTACTTACGGTTACAGTTATGCCAAAAAGAATTTATCAGCCAAAGCTTTGCCAAAAATCGAAACTCAAAAAACAGAAGATAAACTTTATATAACCGGAAATGAAGCTATTTCTCTGGGCGCTATCGCCGGAGGATTAAAGCTTTTTGTTTCTTACCCCATGACTCCGGCCACCTCAATCCTTCACTCTCTTGCCGCTAAAGCAAAAAAAGCAGACCTTATAGTTAGACATGCCGAAGACGAAATTGGCACTATCAATATGGCCATTGGAGCAGGTTTTGCCGGCGTTAGAAGCATGGTGGCAACTTCGGGTGGTGGTTTTTCGCTCATGACCGAAGGTCTGGGTCTGTCAGGAATCACCGAGACCCCAGTGGTCATTGTTAACTCTATGCGACCCGGACCGGCATCGGGCATGCCTACTTGGTCTGGCCAAGGAGATCTTCAATACATGATTAATTCTTCACAAGATGAATTTTTAAGAATAGTCATGACTCCCGGGGACCCGGAAGAAGCCTTTAAACTAAGTAAGTTAGCTCTAAACTTGGCCGAAAAATATCAAATTCCGGTTATTATTCTACTGGATAAGTACTTGTCAGAATCTTACTTTACCGTTAATAAATTTAAAGATCTACAGCAAAACACTCGTTACGGCTTTGCCAATCCTAACAAAACCAAAGACAAACCTTTCAAAAGATACCAAGACCAAGAGTCCGGCGTTTCCCCAAGAACAATTCCGGGGCAACCGGGTGGTGTTCACCTCTGTAACTCCTACGAGCACGATGAATTTGGTTATGCCACCGAAGAATCAGAGGAAAGAATTAAACAAGTTGAAAAACGGGCTAAAAAAACTAAATATCTCTTAAATGATCCTAATTTTATCACCCCCATTCTTTTTGGTGAAAAAGAAGCCGACACCACTATTATCTCATGGGGCTCAAACAAAGGTGTTATCCTAGAAGCTTTAAAAACTCTAAACTCTGTCAACTTCATTCACTTCCCCATAGTTTGGCCCTTCCCAAAAAAAACTTTCCAAAAACTTACCCAAAACTCAAAAAAACTAATAACCTTAGAATGCAACTCAACCGGTCAACTAAACAAGATAATCACCCAAGAAACCGGTTTAGAAATTAAAAACCAACTTTTAAAATACGACGGCCGACCTTTTTTTCCATCAGAAATTATTAGTAAATTATTATGAACTATCAAACAAAAATAGCTCCCACTTGGTGCCCCGGTTGCGGTAACTTTGGTATTCTAGCCGCTCTAAAACAGGCTTTAATAGCCAAAAACCTAAAACCACATGAATTTACTCTAGTCTACGACGTCGGTTGTTCCAGTAACATGGCCGACTTTGTTTATTCATACGGCTTCCATGGTCTTCATGGCCGAACTTTGCCGGTTGCCGCCGGCATTAAACTGGCTAATCACCATCTTCCGGTTATTGCCATTATTGGTGATGGCGGTTGTTTTGGCGAAGGCCTATCTCACTTTATCTCACTGGCACGTGGCAACCACGATATCTTAGTCATCGCTCACGACAACTATCTTTACTCCCTAACCACCGGCCAAATGTCTCCAACCACCAAAAAAGGAACAGTCACTCCAAGCACCCCCTTCGGTTCAGTTGAAGAACCTTTTAACCAAATCGGCACTGCCGTTCTAAATCACGCTACTTTTGTTGCTCGGGGGTTTGCCGGAGATATTCCAAACCTAACTAGTTTAATTACCAAAGGTCTAAATCACCGGGGCTATGCTTTTTTGGATGTCTTGCAACCCTGTACTACCTACAATAAAGATATGACTTTTGATTGGTACAAAAAGCACATTTATCAATTAGATAAAAACTACGATCCTACCAACAAAAAATTGGCCATAGAAAAATCTCTGGAAACTGACAAATTAGCCACCGGAGTTTTCTATCAAGTAGATAAGCCCACTTATCACCAACAAGTTTTAAACAACAACCAGCCTTTAGCTAATAAAGACATTTCTTCGATTAACATCAAAGACTTGCTATGAAAAAAGGCTTTTTTAAAAAACTGGTTAACGGCTTTATTGTTGGCAACGCGGACAATGATCCTGCCGGCATTTCTACCTATACTTTAGCTGGAGCTCAAACCGGCTTAAGCCTAGTTCTCTTCTTAATCTTATCCACGCCACTTTTAATCAACACCCAGGCTATTTGCGCTCGAATTGGTGACGTCACTAAAAAAGGTCTAGCTTCATCCATGAAGCTTTACTATGGTTTTACCACTGCCCTTATCTTAATGAGTCTAGTCGTCTTGGCCAACATCTTTACTTTGGGTGCCAATTTTGCCGCTGTCTCTTCTGCTCTACACTTAATCTTCCCATCCATAAAAACTCTATTTTTCTTACCCCTCTTTGCCGGAGTTTTGTGGTTTATCGTAGTCTTTAAAAGTTACAAAAC
>JBDRQW010000067.1:0-2614 GCA_043826085.1 Candidatus Beckwithbacteria bacterium
CTGGATTTCCTACGCAATTAACTAGTTGTAGTGGAGCTGGTACTGGTCAATTTGCTGCTGAACCAACTTGGACATCGGCTCAAACATCTTGTTTTGTTTGTGTTCCTGAGGAATAAAAATTAGTTAAATATTTAATAAAGCCCTTCGAGGAAAAATCGAGGGGCTTTTTGGTCGAGGTAAATATAATATTCCATCCCGGGATAGAATATTAGTCAACAGATATTTCTTTAATGAGGTGGAGTTGTTTTTGGTAGTCGGCGTGATCCAGATTAAAATTCAAATAGTTTTGTGGTGATTTAAATTGACTAAGAATCTCGTTTGTTTGAGCTAGGTTGAATCTTTTCGGATGAAGATATTCTTTTAGAGATGAGTAGGGATAATTTTGGAGTTGGTTAATGTCTTTAACAATAGAAGCTGTGTAGGGATTTAGGTGAATGTAACGACTAAGGTGTAGTAATTGTTCGTTTGAAGAAACCCTTACAGCTTTGAATCGACCTTCAAAAACCGGACCATTTTTTTCGTGGAGGATATTAAAATAGTTAGCGTAGCTGGTTGAAAATTTGCCAATTGAATTAAGGATTCCATTGTCTTTGTTTTGTTTAATTAAGAAGTGAAAATGATTAGGCATAAAACAGAAAGAGAGAATGTCTATTGTTGTTTGAACAAGTTGTCCAAGGATTGATTTTTGTTGTTCCAGTGGACGACTATTTAAGTAGGAAAATTTTATAGATGGTGTAATGAACTGGTAATATTGAATTGTTTTAAAAGCCCTAGAATAGTCACCTGGTGATTGAAAGATCAGATTTTTATTAAAACCCCTATTGTAGACATGGTAATATTCGTCAGTGATTAGAGGGATTTTTCTAGTAGGCATTAAGTTATATAATACCAGTTTCCGTTCCGGAACGGTAATGATGATATTGGTATTACTAGGTATATTACCGTTCCGGAACGGTAATATAAGGATGTGGTATATTTATAGATATGGATTATTTGGTGATGTTTATGTTTGGGTTGGCTATTGGTAGTTTTTTGAGTGTGGTGATTTATAGGCTTAGAACTAATGAGTCGGCTTTAAAAGGGCGGTCCAGGTGCGATCATTGTCGAAAGCCAATAGCTTGGTTTGATAACATTCCCCTACTTTCCCATTTGCTATTAGCAGGAAAATGCAGGTGCTGTAAGAAAAAAATTGCCATTGATAATTTAATTTTGGAGCTATTGGTTGGTCTTCAATTTGTTTGGATTTATTGGTTACTTAAAGTTAATTTTTCTTTTTTTGGCCATATGGAAGGGTTTTATAGTTTTAGTTTGTTAGTTTATTGGCTTGTTTTGTTTTCCGGGTCTTTGGCGATTGCTATTTATGATATTAAACATATGTTAATTCCCGATGAAGTTTTAATGCCTTTAATCGGGGTGGCTTTTTTAAGATTATTTGTTTCGCATCAATGGCAAGTGTTAATGATAGCGGTGGGGAGTAGTCTGTTTTTGTTTTCTATTGGTTGGATATCAAAGAAGCTGATAAAAAAAGAGGGCATGGGGTTTGGAGATGTTAAGCTGGCTTTTTTGATGGGTTTGGTTTTGGGATGGCCGATGATAATGGTGGCTTTTTTTATAGCCTTCTTGACAGGAGCGGGAGTGGGAGTCATACTGATATTGATTGGTAATAAAAAATTGAAAAGCAAAATTGCTTTTGGGCCATTCTTACTATTAGGAATGCTTATTGCTAAACTTTGGGGTACGAGCATTTTTAATTGGTATATTGGTTTAGTATTATGAAAAAATCATATTTGTTTACTCGAGGATTTACTTTACTTGAGTTGTTAGTGGTTATTTCGATTATTGGGATATTAATGGCAATTGGGGCGACTAGTTTTTCGACGGCTCAAAAAAGAGGTCGAGACTCACGAAGAATGGGAGATATGAAATCTATTCAAAAGGCCTTGGAGTTATATTATGCTGTCAATAATAGTTACCCTGACATTGTGGTTTCGGGTGGAACAATTGGCAGTAGTCCTAATGTAACAATGGAGATGGTTCCAGCTGATCCAAAAGGTGGGATTGGGTTCATATATACCTATACAAAGGATTCTGCTACGCCTCCCAATAAGTATTGTGTTTGTGCAAAAACCGAGAATGCAAATGTGGCCAATGCAACTGCAAACGGAAGTGGAATTTGTACATATTCAACCACCAGTCCAACTTTATTTTGTGTAAGCAACCAACAATGAAAAATAATTTACAATATCCCCACTCCGGAGTGGGGATGAATAAGGGGTTTACGTTTATAGAAATGCTGGTGGTAATTACGATTATTGCGGTTTTGACAATGATAGGGGTGACCAGTTACGGAGTAGCCAATAAAAAAGCTCGAGATGGAAAGAGAAAAGGAGATTTGGAACAGATAAGAGCGGCTTTGGAGATTTATTATACTGATGTGAGTGATTATCCGGCTACTGGCAGTTTTATTTTTGGTACAGGAACTATAACTAATGGTTCAGATACTTATATGAATCCAGTTCCAAATGATCCTTTAAGCACTCAAACTTATGTTTACACTTCAGTCTCTCTTAGTAAAAGTTATGATCTATATGCTTTATTAGAAGGTGAGGCTGGA
>JBDRQW010000068.1:0-7110 GCA_043826085.1 Candidatus Beckwithbacteria bacterium
TTTTTCTCCTATTTTTTACAAAAAAACTACCTCAAGGGCAGTTAACAAACCCTATCTTATAACATAAACTCCCCCTTTGTCAACACAACCCCCCTTCACCCTACATGAAGGTTCGTAACCTTCATGTAAGTCCCACCCACATCTTCCCCAAATACTTCTCCAAAATCTTTTTATTAACCGGTTTCCAATACCACTCATCAGTCTCAAACCGCCTCTGCCCTCGACTCTTCAAATACAACATATCCGCCACAGCTTTTTCCAAACCAGCTTGCCACATCCCCTCTTTTTTTAGCCTCCCGCCTCACTTCACTTTTTAACATTCCCCCAATCGGAAACACCACTCTCTCAAACTTACTCCTTTCCACCATCGCCAAAAAATACGTCTGGTCCTTATGTTTATCTTTTGCTTGATAAAGCTTGCAGTTTACTCTCTTAGGGTTACGAACTTTCCGATATTTAGTTCGTAACCTTCTCTCATCTTTGCCCAACCGGGCATAATGCCCCGTCGCCACCATATCAAAATTATTTTTCATCGCCCAATCCAAAAACAGCCCAAACTTTATCTCCTTATTACACAAAACATCCGGATTCGGCGTTCTTCCTGCCTCAACTTCCTCAAAAAACCAGTCCATTACACGCTCCTTATACTCCTTCTTAAAATCCAATACCTTCATCGAAATGCCAAGTTTTAAGCTCACCCTAATTGCATCTTTTCGATTTTCATCAATCCCACAGCCCGGCTCTCCCCAACAATCCAAATATACTCCCACTACCTCATGCCCCGCCTCCACCAACAAACTAGCCGCCAACGACGAATCCACCCCCCCAGACATAGCCACTGCAATCTTTAGTTTACTCATAACCGTATTCTATAAAGTCTTACCACTTTTACCAATAGCCGAATGCTGAATAGCATTCGTCGATAACCCTTTAACCGACTTTACCCTGCAAATGCAGGGCCCGCTTCATAGCCACCGCTATTTTAAACTTTTTCATCCCCCCCCATTCTATACCAAAACCTTCCCGTCTTCTTTCAGCTCTCAAACCAGTTATCAACCATATTTCCTAACTCTTCTGATTACTCTCGAGCTTCCTCTGATGCGACCGAAGCTTTTCCTTTCTCTATAACCCCCACTCTACCTCCACTCTTCCGGTCCTCTATCTCTGTGCCACTCTGGTAATACCTGTAAACTAGGGTCATCTTTCTTAACAGCCGACACTTTCACTGGCCTACCATCAGCCATATATACCACCCCGCTCTCTCCGGGTTTAAATTCATATCTGCTTCCAACAGGCCCGACTCTACTAGCATCCTCCTGCCCGAGTGCCCATGCTACATCCTCACCATCTTTTTTAGTTGAACCACCAATACTTACCCCTCCACTTAAATAAGCCAATATAGCCTTCTTTCTATCTCCACTAAATCGTTTTAACAATAAGTTAAAATCACAATCTACTCTTATCGGCCCATTACCAGATATTTTAAACTTCCTTCCCAAATCGCCCGACCCGGTTAACGTACTGCCGCCTCTCATCGGTCTTCGATCAGGTGATAGTGATTCGACTATTGCTACCATATACTAGCCCCCTTAATAATACCACCCTATAATACTATCTCTCTTTGGAAAAGTCAAATGTACCCTACAGAGCTCCTCGTAGGCTAAAACCCCCTGCTATAATATTCAAATGACTATCCTCAACACCAACGCCCTCATCTTACTTCAAGCCGCCAAAAAACTCGGCATCAAAACTCAAATCTTACAATCAAAACCCTTCAAAATTAAATTTACTCACAACAATAAATCTCACCTTATCCACTCCAAAAGTTTTAATATTAACACCTCAAAAAAAGCTTTAAAAATATCAAAAAACAAAAATTTAACTCTAAAAACTCTTGCCAAAATTGGCCTCCCGATTCCCAAACACACCACTATTCATAAACCCGCAGATTATAAAAATGCCTGTCAAAAAATTTCTTTTCCCCAAGTCATTAAACCCCTAACTGGCGAAAAAGGCAAACACGTCTATCTTAATATTAAAGATCAATCAGCCGGTCAAACTGCCGTTAAACAAGTTTTAAAAAATTATCCTGGCGGTTGTTTAATCGAAACCTATCACCAAGGCAACGACTACCGCTTTTTATGCCTTAACTATAAAGTTATTGGCATTTCAAAAAGACTTCCCCCCACCATCACCGGCGATAGCCAATCCACCATCAGACAACTCATCGAAACCGAAAACCTTCGCCGTTTTACTCTCAACCAAAAAGCCGGCCGCCGCTTCCTAAACCGCATGCGAAACTGGCCCCGCCTCGCCTTTAATTTAAACCTTCAAGGTTGGACCTTGAAGGCTGTCTTACCTCAAGGAAAAACCATTCAACTCTACCCCCTTCCCAACTTTTCCACTGGTGGTTCAGTCACCACCATCGATATCTCCACCATCCACCACTCTCTCGTTAACCTCGCCGAAACCGCCGCCAAAACCATTGGCTTAGAAATCTGTGGTATTGATATACTTGTCAAACAAACAAGGTTACGAACTCTCAAATGTTCAAAAGTTCGTAACCTAAACAAAATCATAATTATCGAAATCAACTCCGACCCTGGCCTCCGTCTCCACGACTGGCCCAATCAAAGCACCCCCCAAAACGTCTCTCAAAAAATCCTCAAATCCATTTTTTCTATTCCCTAATTCCTACCAATAGCCGAATGATGAATATCATTCGTCGAAATTCTTTGCAAGCTTTACTCTGCGAATGCAGAGTCCACCACCCCCAACTCAAACTTATCATAAACCGCCTTTACCACTCCACGAGTCCAATCAAGCAACTCCCCCTTATCCGTCACAATCCTTCTATTAAAAATCAACCTCCCCATTCTTTCCGCCGGCTTTAAAACCATATCCTCAGTCGGCACCCGATCACACAAAACAAACTCATCCTCGCTCTTAATATCCAACAACGAAAACCCCGGCCGTAAATATTCCACCTGAATTAACCTTCTTTGAATAGGTCTCGCAGGCTGGCTGGGCAGGGTCCCCGCGAACGCGGGGCCAGCCAGCCGAGTCACAACAGGCTCTGATCGCTGGATCAGAGAACTGTGTCTATGAAAAGAATGGTTAATCAGGGTGGCTTTATATACCCCGGACCTCACCGTCCTCGTCGGTGTCACAAACTTCCTCTCCAAATTATGCAAAAGCACAAACGCTCCTTTTTTCGGCTCCCTATAAACCTTCTGCACCTCATCAATATCCATCTCATACTCCACCCCCATCCACTCCAACAAATGCCAGACATCAATCGGCATTTCATGATTAGCTAACTGCGCCATCGTTAACACCGGAAAAGCTCCTGTATAACGCGAATTACACTCAATCGCATACACTTCATCCTCGTTTGTAACCATCAAGTCCAAACCAAAAATCCCCTTATATCCTTTCTTGTAAATATACTCCCCCCATTTTTTCACCTGCTCTTCTGCTCGTAACTGAGCCTTTTTACTAAACCTAACCTGCCAATCCTGCCCCAGCCATACCCCCGACCTTCCCGCCAAAGCCGCCAACTCCGGCTGATCCATTATTTGGTTTTGCAACACACAAGCTACAGTTCCATAAAACGTCGCGCATCCGGCCATGCTCGCCTGCCTCCCAGAAATCCTCTCAGTCACATTCACCCACTCAATCACTTGCCCCGCCTCAACTCTAATTATTCTCCTTCTCTCCACAAACTCCCTAAACTCTTTCAAATCTTCTTTATTGTCAATAAAAAACGTTCCCAAGCCTCCCCCAATCGTGTAATCCGTCAACTGAAACACCAACCTTTCCCCCAATTCCTCCTTAAACTCCTCCCATTTTGCATCTGTCAAATCCTCAATCAGTAGGGTCACACCCTTCGGTATCTTCAAACCAGCTTTACTGGCATCCACCCTAAATTCTTTCTTATTCTCAAATACTTTTCGAATATATCCCGGCGTACTCAATAGTTTAGCTCCAACCTCTTTAACAATTCTATCCGTCACCACACTCGCCTTATACAAAAACAATTTACAAGGGTTCAACCTTTGTAAAAAATCCCGCACCTCTTTAATCTCCAAAATTCCACTAGTATTAAACTTCTCAGGCATCACCCCGCCCAAATCTTTTTCCACACTCACCGCTTCACACTTTTCCCTAATCGCCTTCAAATCCACCGTCTCCAGTAACGACAAAATCTTATAATTTGGTAATAAATAAGCCAACCCACTCCTCGGAAACCCCGTCACCCCCACCCCCACTACCCCGCAGTCGCGGGGAAACAACTCCTTAATTTCTTCAATTTTCTCAAACCTCGCCGATACTTTCATTTCTTTATTTTACACCAAACCAAATCACTTCCCCAAAATATTTTTAAGCGGATTCACCACTTTTCCTTTTAACATCGGAAAATGCTTAACATTTCCACTCATCACCTTCAAATTATTCACCTTCGCACTCGAGGCAATCAAGCAATCTGCCAAACTCAACCCCCTATATTTTTTATGATAATCCCGCCAATACAACCCCGCTAATTTAGCCACTTTATAATCCACCTCTAAAACCAAACTAGCCTCAAATAACTCACTGGTTTTTTCAATTTCTGATGGAAACAAATTTTTATAAATCTCAGCCACGCTAATTACCGACACCGCCTGTCTTTTATTTTTCACCAACTTTTTAACTCTCTTCACCACTTTTTCATTCCCTCTCAATATCCAAATCAAAATGTCAGTATCCAGCAAGTACTTCATCAAGCCTTCCTCTCAAAATTCTGCCTACTCACCTTCAACCACTTATTAACAGAAGAAACTCCCTTCCACTCAGGATGATTTTCATCCAAAACAGACCCCGACGCATTTTCAATTACCTTGTCATATCCCACCTCCACCCTCTTTACCTCTCCTGCCTCCACTAATAATAAATAACGAAATAACTCCGCCAAACTCATTTTTCTTAAACCACTCAACTTCTCCGCCAACATCTTTAACTCAGGACTCAAAGAAATCTGCAATCTTTCGGTATATCGTGCGTCAGATAAATAAGCTTGACTCATATTACTCCAAATCTATACATAATAAACTTACACATAATTTATACATCAAAACATCGCATTCGTCAAGCCTCCCTACCCGCCTCCTCTTCCCTCACCCTCACCGCAAATCCCAACAAATCCCGCCTGCCAATAATCATTCTTCGCTTTAAACTAGACCTATCAGACACCGAAGCCGAAGTTTTAATCTTTTTCCCCTTCAACCAAAAAGTGATTCCCACCACTTTTCTTTCCTCCCGACCAAGTGCTGACTTAAAGCCCACTTGCCATAAGACATTTTCCGGATCAAGTAACCCCAACTCTTTAGCTAACTCCTCGTCAATCGAAGTTCTAAAGGCCCCGGTATCTATCTTAACTTTTACCATCTTTCTTTCCCCCAAAAAACTCTCTACCCCTACCTCCTCAAACACTCCCGCATATAAAGCTCCGCCTTGAATCGACTCAGTCTCGTCTCTAGCCGCAAACAACTGCTTGCCAATTTCTATTCCTTGCCTAATTGTCTTTACTTTTAAACCCTCCACCCTTTCCAATCTCCGCCTTAATCCAGCCTCATTAGCCAATTGTATTTTTAAACCGGGTTGCGAATTAATCTCTAAAACCATTGGCTTACTCTTCAATTTTCCCGCCTTAGTTTTATTTGGTTGCAACACAATATCTACCCGACAAAAACCCAACCCCACCAACTCAGCTGTCTGAACCGCCAGTTTTAAAACCCGATCCCATCGAGGTATTTTTATCCCCCTAAGCCTTCTCCTTGTCCCCGGAAAAAACTTTATTTCATGCGTATGTTTAATCCCCTTAGTTGTCACTCCGGTCGCCATATCAATCCCGCAAGCAATTGCTCCTTGAAACATATTAGCTTTTCCATGTGATTCTTTAGTTGGCAATCTTAAAAAAGCCATTACCGGCACTTTATTAAAAACCAACACTCCCACATCCGGCGTCCCCTGAAAACTAATTGGTTTAAAATTAGGATGAACTCTGGCCCGCTCCTCAATAAAAGCTCTATCCGGCAAATCAAATCTTGAAAATCTTCCCGCCAAAATATCCTTAATGTGTAGCTTCAAATCAGCTATTGTTACTGTTTGCTTGTCAACAGTAATCCACTCACCCGCATACTCCCCACCACTCTTTACAACCAAAATCCCCTCACCCCCCAAGCCTTGACTAGGCTTAACCACAAAACTCTCGGACAATCTTGTAAAGTCATATTTCTCCACTGCTTGCTCACTTCTAAACATCCTATAAAGTCTAGGCACAGACAACTTATTTTTCTTAAGTAAAGACTTAGTCGCCAACTTACTACTGGAAATTTTCTTAGCCTTAGCCTTATTATATCTGGATTGATACACATGATTCCGGGCATTCATCCCCAAAATTTCATTTCGTTTTATCATTTCCTTAACATACTTTTAAATTTAAAATTTTCAAGCAATCTTAAGCCCACATACTTACCCACATAAATATTCATGACCGCCACCAACACTAAATAAACCTCCGGATTAAGTAACACCAGCTTCTGTACCCAATTAAGTTTTAATACCACCGCCGCCCCAATCGCCATCAAGATAGTCTGCACAGTTACCCTAAAAGCCTCTCTTTTAGATTTACCCACCTGGACTTCAATAAAATTTTCCGATAATAACATCAAAATCAAAATCGGAAAAATCGACACCGCAGAAAGTTCTCCCAATCTCACATTCACCGCCCCCAACAAAACCGCCAACACTCCAATCGACACAAACCACATTAACAAAGCCATTCTTGGTAAATACTGCATTTTTAATCTTTTTGTCAATTTTCTGGCCATCGTCGCCAGTAACCAAATCACCACAAACAAAATCATTCCCACTTTAATACCGGTCGCCACAAAAGCCACAGACAACATTGCCGGCACAAAAATTCCAAATCCTGTCAAACCCAATAAATGCCTGGCCGAAGCAATCATTAAAGCCACCAAAGGAAACAAAAGCACCAAGACAATCGTATTAGCTGAAACTCCTTGAGCCACACCCTGTCTAATTCCCACTTGAATAAAATTATTCCAC
>JBDRQW010000069.1:0-2513 GCA_043826085.1 Candidatus Beckwithbacteria bacterium
TTAAAAGAGATTGTAAAATCCCACGGATTCTATATCAAAGAACCTTTTCAAAGTCAGCAGGTCAAACAAGGTATAATACAAGCATTAACATCAAAACCAAATCTTAAGGCTGCCCAAGCCCATGCCAAACATTTTTCTTGGCATCAATCAGCAGAAAATATTCTGGAGGTTATCAATGGAATCGATATTTAAAGACAAGCATGGCCAATCTCTATCATGGTCACAAGCGATAAAAAAAATCCTAAACAGGCTTTATAATTATTACTTAGACCTAAAAATTTCCTGTCTATGGTTACTCGGTTACTTTCCTTCCCACCTTTTTAGATTAGCTCTTTTTAAGATCGCCGGAGTTAAAATTGGCAAAGGTTCGCGAATTCATATTGGCGCTCGATTTTTTCAACCAAAAAATGTCAAGGTTGGCGAAGGCTCGACTATTGGTGACCACGTTACTTTAGACGGTAGAAACAAGCTCACCATTGGTAATCATGTTGATATAGCTAGCCAAGTGATGATCTACAATGCTCAACACGATATCCAATCACCTCACTTTGACCCCATTGAAAAAGAAGTTACTATTAAAGACTATTGTTTTATTGGCCCCCGCGCCATTATTTTACCCGGCGTAACTATAAATACAGGAGCAATTGTAGCCGCCGGAGCCGTCGTCACCAAAGACGTTGACGAAAACTCAATTGTTGCCGGTGTTCCGGCCAAACCCATCGGGACTAGAACTATAAAATCTTATAATTATCGTTTGGGTCGAGCCAGACTATTTCAATAAATTCATGAGAAACTTTTTAAACTGGCTTGATAAAAACCTACTCACCATAATGGCCGGATTTTTTCTGGTTTTTATTCCCTTATATCCAAAGTGGCCCATGTTTGATATCTTGCCCGGTTATAACGTTCGAGTTAGACTTGAAGATTTTTTAATTCTTTTTGCCAACCTTGTCCTACTGATTCAAGTTATAAGAAAAAAAATTAATCTAAAAAAAGTTCCACTACTTAAACCAATTTTTATTTATGTGATTATTGGTCTTTTATCTACTCTATCAGCCATTTTTATTACCAAAACTATCTATCCGGAATACATTCAAGTAGCCAAAGTCTTTTTACACTGGTTTAGGCGAATCGAATACTTTTCTCTATTTTTTATTTTCTTTTTTGCCTTTAATCCCAAAAAACACCTTAAACCCTTCTTGGGATTAGCTTCTTTAGCTGTTTTAGGTGTTTCTATCTATGGTTTTGGCCAAAAATATCTATATTGGCCGGCATACTCGACCATGAACCGCGAGTTTTCAAAAGGCATTGCTTTATATTTAACCGAACATGCGCGAGTTTTATCCACCTTTGGCGGCCACTTTGACCTGGCTGCCTACATCATGCTTACTTTAATTCCAATAACTGTGATTGGTTTTCTTCACCCTAAAAAAATTGTTCGCTTCTTATGTTTATTCTTAGGCTTAGCTGAGTACTGGATAATGATTTTATCGGCCTCTCGAACCTCTTGGTTGGCTTTTATGGGGGGTGTCTCAATTGCTTTTTTAGTTTTGTTTAAAAAGAAAAAATTCTTTTGGGTTTTAAGCCGATGGCTAAGCGTGATAGTCATAAGCACTTTAATTATGCTTTCTTTTGGTGAACTTTCCGAAAGATTTTCTCATATTTTAAAACTTGATGGTATTAAACAAACCTTACTCAGACCATTTAGATCGCCGCCGAAAAATGGAATTGCCATGAGGACTGACTTAACTTTTGAAGAACAATTAAGTATTGTTGCCACCAACAGTGATATTCCACCATCGTCTACCTCTCCAAAACTAAAAAAACCGGCTGATGTTTACGATAATACTTACGAAAATCTTCAACAATACTTAGCTACTACTTCAGGAGAAATTGTTAATGTAGATTATTCCCAAAACGCTTTAAAATATGGCTTATCAGCCGGTATCCGTCTTGATGTTTTATGGCCCAATGCCATCAAGGCCTTAAAAATCAACCCTTTCCTAGGGACAGGTTACTCAACCTTAGTTAAATCTAATGTTTGGGAATTTACTACCGCCGAGTCAACCGATAATGACTACTTAAGGCTATTGGGCGAAACCGGCATCCTGGGTTTTATCTCCTTTTTAGCCATTCTCTTTATAGTTTTAAAATATATATTTAAAGCCTTTTTAGTTACCAAAGATCCGCTTCATCTGGCTTTGTATGCCGGCGCCATTGGCTTAACTCTGGGTTTAATGGCCAACGCTTTTTACATTGATGTTTTTGAGGCCTCAAAAGTAGCCTATTCTTTTTGGTCATTTATTGGCATAATTATCAGTTTGGCAGTCTATGAAACTAAAAAATCTTAAAGTTTTACTTCCGATCTTAATATTTTTAATAACTTTTGTCCCTCGGCTTTACCGGCTTAACAATCCTGTAGCCGACTGGCATAGTTGGAGGCAAGCCGATACAGCCGCTGTTGCTAGAAATTTTGTTAAATCAGATTTTAATCTCCTTTTTCCTCAGTCAGA
>JBDRQW010000070.1:0-14869 GCA_043826085.1 Candidatus Beckwithbacteria bacterium
TCGGGGATGACAGAATTGAACTGTCGCCACACGGCCCCCAGCCGCGCATTCTACCGTTAAACCAATCCCCGTTAAATATCATTGCAGTTGTTACGAACTTCAAATAGGTTCGTAACCCGCTCAAAAATTAGTAAACAAATTTTATCACAAAAATAGCCTATTGACAGTTTCGGGTTTTTAACCCACGCTTGATAAATATCACAATATTGTGATATGATTAAATCATATGGACTGGCAAACTCACAAAAAACAACTACTTAAAAATCCAAAATTCAAACAAGCCCTCAAAGAGAGTCGTCTTGAATATAAGATTGCTAGAACAGTTATAAAAGCTAGACTCAAACATCAACTTACTCAAAAACAACTAGCGAAAAAACTCAACACACAACAATCTGTTATCTCTCGCGTTGAAAACGCCCAAACCACCACCTCCGTCTCATTTCTCAAACGATTAGCGAATATATTTGGTGGAGAATTAAAGATTAGTTTTAGTGGTATCTAAACCCGACTTGCAATTATTAACAGCTTTGTTATGCTGATAATAGAAATTTAATTCTCCTGCCCACTATAAGGAGTATTTATGACAACAGATCCCAAACTTCAAGCAATTAAAGTGGCCATGGAGCAAATCCAAAAAGAATATGGCCAAGGCTCAATCATGAAACTCGGTGATCGACAACACTTGGAAGTAGCTGTCATCCCTACCGGCTCCATCGCCCTAGATATTGCCCTTGGTGTTGGTGGCCTACCTCGATCTCGTATCACCGAAATTTTCGGACCGGAAGCTTCGGGTAAAACCACCCTTTGTTTACACGTCATTGCCGAAGCTCAAAAAATGGGTGGCACTGCCGCTTTTATCGATGCCGAACACGCCCTTGATCCTCAAAGAGCCGAAGCCATTGGAGTTAATGTGGATGATTTGATTATTTCTCAACCGGATACCGGCGAACAAGCCCTGGAAATCACCGAGACTCTCATTCGTTCCGGCGCCATCGATGTTATCTGTATTGACTCAGTTGCTGCCCTGGTTCCAAAAGCCGAGATCGAAGGCGAAATGGGCGACTCAATTATTGGCCTTCAGGCTAGACTAATGAGTCAAGCCATGAGAAAACTCACCAGCGCCATCGCCAAATCCGGTACCGTGGTTATCTTTACTAACCAACTCCGCATGAAAATCGGCGTCATGTTTGGCAACCCCGAAACCACTCCAGGTGGAAAAGCTCTAAAATTTTACTCATCCATTCGCCTCGATTGTCGAAAAATTGGCAATATTCAAGATCGCGATGTTATTGTTGGCTCTCGCCATCGCATCAAAATTGTCAAAAATAAAGTCGCTGCACCATTTAGGTTAGCTGAGATAGATATTTTAAATACCGAGGGTATTTCCAAGATGGGTGACTTAATCGACCTTGCTGTTGAACATAACATCATCGAAAAATCCGGTAGTTTCTACAAATACAAAGGAGAAGTTGCCGGTCAAGGTAAAGAAGCCGTTCGTATCTACTTAAATGAAAATCCAAAAATAGCCAAAGCTATCGAAGATTTAGTTTGGAAGTCCGTTAGAGGCGAAGAAGTAGAAACCAAAAAACGCGGTCGTCCTGCCAAGAAATAATCAATGGAAAAAGATCTAGAAAGATTAAAAAATAAGACTTTAAAATTATTGTCTTACCGGCCCAGAAGCATTTCTGAAATTAAATTTTGTTTAAAAAGATTAGAGTATGCCACCCCCGCTTTAATTAATCAAACTATCGAATATTTTATTGATTCCGGTCTTCTTGATGATCAAAAATTTGCCGAATGGTGGGTCGACCAACGAACTACTCATCGCCCCAAAGGCAACATTGCTTTAAAAAGCGAATTACTCCAAAAAGGCATCGACGACTCAATCATCAACTCAGTTTTGCTTGATTTCGACCAAGAACAAGAACTAGCCAAAAAACTCCTAGAAAAAAAGAAAATCACCGACAAACAAAAAGCCTATAAATATCTTTATTCTCGCGGTTTCTCCAACCTACAAGGATTCTCCTTGTAGGTAAAAAACCCATTGACTAGTAAAGTATAAAAGAGTAGAATACTCTCATCGATAAATTGCGATAATTATTAACTAAAAATGTTGTTGTATCAATCTAAATCAGTCTTTACCTCAACCCTCGCTTAAGGCGGGTCCTTCTGGGAATTAGTTTACTCTTCGCCATTTATCTTATTAAATATAGCTTGCAGTTGTCCGAAGAAACATCGGACCTGCTCCTAATAAAGGATAAATATGTCATTTTTTTCACGCTTTACCAAGATAGTCAGTAGCCAACCCACTCGCCTATCAAAACCACCACAAAAAGTTAAGCCACACCAAAAACCCACCCCGCCTCCGCCCCCACAATCAACCATTAAACTGGCTGAGATCGAGAATAAAGCTAGAGAAATCATCATCGAGGCCAAAGATAAGGCTTTTAATATCAAACGACAGGCGGATGTAACTGCTCACAACATGATTCAAGACGCCGGTAAATTAAAAGAAGAAGCTTTAAAACAAAGAGCCGAACTCGAACATCGCCTCGGAGCTATCGACCAGCGAGAACAATCAGTTTCAAATCAAGAAAAAATTATTAACCTTAATCTAAAAAACAGTGAAGAGACCAAGAAAAAACAACTGGAAAAATTAGAGAGGATTGCCAAACTTAAAAAAGAAGAAGCTCGTGAGCTTATTATTAAAGCTTACGAAAAACGAATGACTCGCGATATTGCCGAAACCATTACCGATGCCGAAAAAAAGGCCAAGGCCGAAGCCGAAGTCAAATCCAAAGAAATTCTAGTCGAAGCCATGCGTCACGGAGCCACCGACTATGTTGCCGAATTCACTGTTTCATTAATCAAAGTCAAAGATGAAGACATGAAAGGCCGTGTCATAGGTAGGGAAGGTAGAAACATCAGAACTTTTGAAAAAGTTACCGGCGTTGAAGTTGACCTCGACGAACCCGGAGTCATTAGACTCTCCTGTTTTGATTCAATCAGAAGAGAAATTGCCAGAGTTACTTTAGAAAAACTCTTAGCCGATGGTAGGATTCAACCTTCTCGTATCGAAGAAATTTATCTTAGAGTCAAAAAAGATCTTGAAACCATTATGCACCAAGAAGGTGAAAAACTTTGTCATGCTGTCAAAGTTTATAACCTGCCAATCCCGATTGTTGATATGTTGGGTCGATTTAAATACCGATCCTCTTATGGGCAAAGCATGATTACACATACGCTGGAAGTTACAAAAATCGGCATTAAATTAGCCCATGAAACCGGAGCCAATGTTAATATAGTCAAACTTGCCTGTTTACTTCACGACATTGGTAAAATTATCAACGACGAAGAAGGTACCCACGTTGAACTTGGCGTTAAACTTTTAAAGAAACACCAGATACCTCAAGCTATTATAGATTGCGTGGCCGAACACCACGAGGATAAACCTTTTTCTTCAACCG
Organism: Candidatus Beckwithbacteria bacterium; assembly: GCA_043826085.1. GTDB lineage: Bacteria > Patescibacteriota > Microgenomatia > UBA1400 > CG1-02-47-37 > CAXBYZ01. The sequence continues at coordinate 3,468 of JBDRQW010000070.1, forward strand.
AGTCAGTCTTAGTTTATGTTGCCGACGCTATCTCCGGATCAAGACCGGGAGCCCGTTACGAAGACCATCAAGCCTATATTCAAAGAATGACCGAACTGGAAGATATAGCCAAATCATTTGACGGGGTCAAATCAGCTTTTGCTATCCAAGCCGGTAGGGAAGTTAGAGTCATTGCCAATCCGCAAGAACTCGATGATAATCAGGCTACCAAGTTAGCCAGTGATATCAGAGATAAAATTAAAGAGGATGTCAAAGACTTCCCCGGTCAGATAAAAGTTTCCGTTACCAGAGAAACCAAAGCCGAAGCAATTACCACTTGATTTAGACTGATATATCAGTTAATATTAAGACCATATGACCAAAGCAGAACTAGTTGAAATAATTGCCAAAAATGCTCATCTAACCAAAAAAGCCACTCGTGAGTGCATTGACGCTTTTTTAGATGAAGTAGTTAGGCAGATAAACAAAGGCGAAAAAATTGTTCTTTCCGGTTTTGGCACCTTCAAAGTCACCAAAGTCAAAGACAAAAAAGGCCGAAACCCTCAGACCGGAGAAGAGTTAATCATCAAGTCTCACCGCGTTGTCCGTTTTTTGGTTGGCAAAACCCTCAAACGCCTGGTTAAAAAATAAGACTTTCAAATCACGCTCCTGGAGCGTGATCTCGTGTTACAATTTCTTCATGAGGAAATTCTTTAGTTATTTTTCTATTGCTCTCTCCGATGCTTTTGTTTATAAAGCCGCCGGCTTCATCTGGATGTTAAATGATATCGGTCCCGCCATAGTAGGTTTAATTTTTTGGAAAGCAGCCTTTAACTCATCTGTCAATATTGGTGGCTATACTTTGCAAAGTATGATCTTTTACTATCTTGGAATTATGTTGGTTAACACTCTTGTTGCCACTCACCCTCAATATGATTTATCTGATCAAATTCGTTCTGGAAATTTTTCTAAATACTTAACTAAACCGATTAATATTACTACTAGTAAAATTGCAGGCTCTATAGCCTGGAGAGTCATTAGATTTATCTACTTGCTTCCGGTAATTTTATTAATAAATATTTATTTATATAAAAGCAACCAAGGCTTTAGTTATCTAAATTTAAATATTATTTTTTTAACTTTAAGTTTAATCATGGCCTTTCTATTAAACTTTTTTATCAAAATGAGCTTAGGTTTAGCCACTTTTTGGTTTACAGAAGCCGGTTGGTTATTCTTTACCTATAGAATCATCAACACTTTTTTAAGCGGAGAACTAATTCCTCTTGATTTATTTCCCCAATCAGTTTTTAACCTAATTAGTTACCTTCCATTTAAATACATGTTATTTTTCCCTTTATCAATTGCCCTTAATAAACAATCTTATCTTAATACAGTTCAGGGCTTATTGATCCAATTATTCTGGTGTTTGGTTTTTTACTTAATTTACAAACTTGTTCTAAAAAAAGGTATTAAAGTTTATGAGGCTTATGGTAACTAAAAAACTTAGATATCTAAAACTATATAAAGCATTTTTCAAAAATTGTTTAATCAGGGAAATGGAGTTTCGCAGTCATTTTATTATTCAAAACATTGTCAGCGCTGTTTGGGCTTTAATAGTTTTAGTCACCTTTTTATTTATTTTCAATCACGTCTCTTCAGTTAATGGTTGGGATCTACACTCCATGCTTCTTCTCACCGCCATTTATTTTTTAGTTGATAGAATTTTCGATAGCTTATTTGAGATCAACTTATGGGACCTAACCACCCTAGTTAATACTGGCAACCTAGACACTATTCTTACCAAACCGGTTTCTTCTCAATTTATGGTTTCTTTAAGAAAATTTTCTTTTTCAATGTTTTTTAGCAACCTGGCTATGATTGGTTTAATCATTTATTTAATTATTAATTTTTATTCTCCAATCTCATTTATTCAAATTATTTCTTTTTTAATTCTAATAATTTGTAGTATCGTTATCACTTACTCTTTGTGGTTTATCTCGGTTCTGCCAATATTTTGGTGGGGCAGGCTAGATAATATTCACCATTTATTTAGGCCCTTTCATCAATTGGGCCGAGTTCCAATCGATGTTACCGGTTCTTTAAAACCATTTTTTACTTATATTTTTCCCTTAGCCTTTGTCTCTACAATTCCCGCTCAAGCAATTATTGGAAATTTATCTTATTGGCTGCTTTTTTACGGAATTATTATTTCTATCGTTTTATTAGTTATTTCCAATAAGCTTTGGAATTTTTCCTTACGTTACTACACCTCCGCCTCTTCATGATAGAATTATAAAATATGTCTCTTATCGAAGTTAAAAACTTAAAAAAATATTACCAAGTTTATCAAAAAGAACCCGGCATAAAAGGTTCGATTAAATCATTATTCCATCGTAAATACGAAAATATTAAAGCGGTTGACAACATATCTTTTTCAATCAAAGAAGGGGAGTTAGTTGGCTTTATCGGTCCCAATGGTGCCGGTAAGACCACTACCTTAAAAGTTTTATCCGGACTTTTATATCCCACCGAAGGCGCAGTCAGTGTTTTAGGCTACACTCCTTTTGACCGAAAGCCCGAATTTCAAAAGCAATTTTCCTTAGTCATGGGTCAAAAAAATCAACTTTGGTGGGACCTACCCGCCCTAGACTCTTTTATCTTAAATCGTGAAATCTACGAAATTGACAAAGACCAATTCAAAAAAACCTTAGATGATCTTACCGAAATGTTAGATCTAAAAGACATCCTAAAAATTCAAGTTAGAAAACTATCTTTGGGTCAAAGAATGAAGTGTGAGCTCGTCGCCGCTCTGCTTCACTCACCCAAAGTCTTATTTTTAGATGAACCCACCATTGGCTTGGATGTAGTCATGCAACAAAAAATTAGAGAATTCTTAAAAGCCTACAATCAAAAATATAAAGCCACTATTATTTTAACCTCTCACTACATGGACGACGTTAAAGAGCTCTGTGATCGAGTTATTATTATTGACAAAGGCAAAGTCTTTTTTGATGGGCTCCTGGACGAAATCATTAAAAAATATGCCGATCGTAAAATTCTTGAAGTTACCTTTTCAAAACCCGTTGAGAAAAAAGACTTTAGTATTATTAAGGCCGCCAAAATTAAAAAATTCGATCCACCTCAAGTTATTTTTTCAGTCAAGAGAAAATCAGCCAACCCGGTCGCCGCCAAACTACTGGAAAAATTTTCGGTTGCCGACCTAAACATCACCGAAAGTTCCCTAAAGGATATCATCAGAGAAATTTTTACCGGCCGTGATTTATCCTAAAAAAACCATCACACCTCTAAGGTGTGATAGAGGTAATTATGTTTATAGTAAATAAAAAAACCTACTTCATCTATACCTTCGGTTGTCAGGCTAATAAATCAGATTCAGAAAGAATCGCCGGTGATTATCAAGCTAGAGGATATCGAGAAGCTAAAAATATTGACTCTGCCGACGAAATCATTATCAACTCTTGCTCCGTTCGCCAACGAGCCGAGGATAGGGTAGTTGGTCTTATCTATAATCTCTCTCAACAATTCAAAAAAAAATCAAAACCCAAAATAATTCTGACCGGATGTATGATCCATCATGGTAAAGCCAAACTTTTAAAAATGCTTCCCTTTGTCGACGAAATTCTCCCAATTATGGAAGTTGGCTTTAATTTGCCCATAGTTAGAAGAGACAAAAAACATGCTTGGATATCAATCTCCACCGGTTGTAATTCATTTTGCACTTATTGCATTGTTCCTTATTCGCGCGGTCGAGAAAAATCTCGATCCATTTTAGATATTTTAAAAGAAGTAGATAGCTTGGTTAAAAAAGGCTACATTGAAATCACTTTACTTGCCCAAAACGTTAATTCTTATGGTTTAGAAAAATTAGGTATCAACATTAGAAAACAACATAAAAAAGTAAAAAGTAAACCGCCATTTGTTAAATTACTGGAAAAAATTTGTACTTATGAGCAAATAAAAATAATTAGGTTTTTAACCCCCAATCCTTGGGATTTTTCAGACGAACTCATTAATTGTATTAAAGATCATAAAAAAATTGATCGTTATCTTCACCTTCCGGTTCAATCCGGGTCTAATAAAATTTTAAAGAAAATGAATCGAGGATATACCAGAGAACAATATCTCACTTTAATTAATCAAATTAGATTAAAAATTCCTGAAGTCGAGCTTGGTACCGACATTATTGTTGGTTTCCCCGGGGAAACAGAAAAAGATTTTCAACAAACTATCGACTTAGCTAAAAAAGTTGGCTTTAAAGTTGCCTTTGTAGCTCAATACTCTCCGCGCTCCAATACTATTGCAGATAAATTATACAAAGATAATATATCTCCGCAAGAAAAAAAACGCCGTTGGAATATCTTAGAAAAATTAATCAACCAACCTCACTTAAAAAATAGACCAAAAGTTATTAAATGAAAAAATTACTTATCATTTGTGGCCCTACCGCTACTGGCAAAACCGATCTTGGTTTAAAGTTAGCCAAAAAATTTAACGGTCAACTAATCTCTGTCGACTCCCGTCAAGTTTATAAAGGTATGAACATTGGTACTGGCAAAGACTTACCCAAAAACGTCAAGCAACACCAAGGCGGTCACTATTTAGTAAAGGGTATAAAGTTATGGGGTTATGATTTAGTTAATCCGGATCAAGAATTTAGTTTAGCTCACTTTATCAAATTTGTTAAACCATTAATTAAAAAGATTTATAAACAAAATCAACTACCAATTATTGTTGGCGGCACCGGTCTTTATCTTAAAGCCATTACCGGTAAACTAGATACCACTCACATTCCTCCAAATCAACCTCTTCGCCGAAAGTTAGGCGGACTCTCTATTCAAGAACTTGGTGGCATCTTAAGAAAAGTTAATTCTATTCGTTTTGACTTTATGAACCATTCCGATCAACAAAATTCCCGTCGCCTAATCCGTGCCATCGAAATTGCCAAATCAAATCACCCTCAAGGCCTTCAGGGAGACTCCCTGAAGTTCATTCTAGATCAACTCTGGATTGGTTTAAAAGCAGATAAAAAAATTCTTGACATCAGAATAAAAAAAAGAGTAGATCAACGCCTAAAGGCTGGTGCCCAAAAAGAAGTAAAAAAACTCATTAAAGCCGGTTACTCTTTTAACTTACCTTCGATGTCAGCTATGGGTTATAAACAATGGCAGTTGTTTTTTAATAAAAATCATAATATAGATCAAGTTAGATTTGCTTGGAATCTAGCCGAAAAACAATATCTTCGTCGCCAACTAACTTGGTTTAATAAAAATAAAAAAATCAATTGGTTTGATATCACCACCAAAGATTGTTACGCAAAAGTAGTTAGAAAGGTGACTCTTTGGTATACTATAAATTAATATGAAACCAGTCAAAGTTGAAATCTCTCACAAAACCATTGTCTTCACTGTTTTCTTTTTAATCTTTCTTTTATTCCTATATCAAATTCGCTATACTATTCTCTTTCTTTTTATTGCCATCATCTTTATGTCAGCCCTATCTCCCATGGTAGATAGACTGGAAAAATTCAAAATCCCCAGAGGTCTAAGTACTGCCATTTTTTTTATCTTAATGTGGACTATCATCAGCTTTGGTGTCGCTTCATTAGTCCCACCATTAGTTGAGCAATCAACAAAATTTATTTCTAGGCTTCCACAAGATGTTTCTCAAATTACTCAAGGTAAATTGGATATCTCCATGTTTCAATCACATTTTGCCACCCTTCCAAATCAAATTGTAAAAATTGTCGTTAGTACTTTTAATAATGTCATCCAAATCTTTACCCTTATGGTGGTAGTTTTTTACCTCATTATTGAAAGAAAAAACTTAAAAAAATATCTCACTTTTCTTTTTGGTCATGGTGATAAAGAAAAGCATGCTGAACAATTTATCAATAAATTGGAATTGAAACTTGGAGGTTGGGTTCGTGGTCAACTAACCCTGATGATTATTGTTGGTCTTATGTCTTACATTGGTCTTACTTTTCTAGGAGTCGAATTTGCAGTTCCATTAGCTTTTATAGCGGGTTTATTTGAAATCATTCCTAATATTGGCCCTACTTTATCCATGATTCCGGCCATCTTAGTTGCTTTTGGTACTTCACCGGTTTTAGGCCTAGCAGTTTTTGCCCTTTACTTTGTTATTCAGCAATTAGAGAACAACATCATTGTCCCCAAAATATTTTCAAAAGCCGTTGGAGTCAGTCCATTAATAGTTATAATTTCCTTAATGATTGGTTTTAGGATAGCCGGTGCCATCGGTGCCATTCTTTCACTTCCAACTGTTTTATTTATGGAAATCATTATCAACGATCTCTATAAAACTCATCATCTTCGACAATAAATGTCTTCCCTCTCTATCAATAAAGATAGATTAACCGTCGGTTCAATCAAAGGCATTGCTATTCTTGCTGTTATTTTTATTCACTTATTTACTTTGCTTACTCAAAAACAATTTACTGTTTCTCCTCAAAATTTAATCTTTTTATTTCTCGATCAAATCATGCGTTTTTGTGTTCCTGTCTTTATTTTTCTTTCAGGATATGGTTTAGAGTTAAGTTGTCAACAAAAAAACTTTGATTTAAAAAGTTTTATCAAAAAAAGAAGTCTTACAATCTTGCCTTTATATTTTCTTTGGTCTGCCTATTATATTGCTTTATCAATTCTTATTATACCTTGGTGGAAAGTTTTAAGTGGTTGGTCAGTCTCTCAAATTATTTTTAATGGTCGAGCTGACTATCATCTTTACTTTGTTCCGGTAATTTTTAAACTTTATCTTGTTTTCGCTTTATTAAAAAAACTCCCTAAAAAATTATTCTTACCCTTATTTTATTGTGCCATTATTTTTCAACTTTATTTCTATTCCTACTTCACTATAAAAACCCCATTTATTTCCGATCAGCTTCAACACAGCAATATTTTAGTTTGGGCAGGCTATTTTATGTTAGGTATATGGCTGGCTAATAAAGAAAAATTTCTTTCAAAAAGAAATTCTTTAATTCTCATTATTTTTGGCCTTGGTTTGTCGGTTTTTGAAGCCTTTCAGGTAGTTGGTAAAAGTGGTGATGTTATCCAAGCTATTCGTTTTGCTAAACTTTCAAATATTTTTTACTCAATTGGTTTGATTGGTTTATTTTTAATCTCAACTTCAAAAATACTCAAAAACAAATATTTATCATGGTTTGGTCAAAACTCATATCTAATTTATTTGGCTCACCCCTTACCACTTCATTTACTTAAATTTGATTTATCTCTTGTTCCCATAATTCCAACTTTATTAAGTTATGTTTTTGTTATTTTTCTCTCAATCGTTATTCAAAAAAGTGCTAGGAAGCTATAAGCCAAATTCTGTCTGTCCCGATTTAATCGGGATTTTGTGATGACATCTATCTATGCCTTCAAGCTTCGATCCTCGGGAAAACATCCTCAAGCGGATCAATCGGAAGTTGCTGCGGGGAGAATTACCACCCTCCGATTTTCGTCGGAGTGGTTCCTGCTTTAACTGTAAAGCAAGACGTTTCACATTGCTCGTCTCTGTGGCTTCACTGTGTTTAATGGCTAAGCCCATCAAACCTTCCGACTTTACGTCGGAACACCCTGTTTTCTGCAGTCTGGACTTTCCTGTCCGACGTAACGTCGGACCATCACCACACTTCCTAGCCGGTATATTATATCACTTAAAACTTACTTTAATTGACATTTCCGGCTATTTTTTACATAATTAAAATAATAGGCTTTGCAAGTCTAATTAAAAAGGAGGTGAAAATAGACATGTCAAATTCATTAAATGCCATTTCAAATTGGCAAGAAGCTGTTTTACTGGCTGGAGCCAATGTGCTTAGTCGATTTTTTAATTTTCTCCCCAGTCTTTTTGGTGCCATCGTCATTTTTATCTTTGGTTTAATTTTAGCCAAATGGGGCAAAGCTCTGATTGTTAAGATTTTAAATCTAGTTAAACTGGATAAGCTTTTAAGTAAAAGTGGTCTTCAGCCATTTTTAACCAAAGCCGAAGTCAAGCTAAAAGCTTCAATATTTTTTGGAGAAATTACTCGATGGCTAATCACTATTGTCTTTTTTATTGCCAGCGTAAACGTCTTAGGTTTAACTACCGTCTCAGGAGTTTTAAATAATATTTTAGGATATATTCCAAGTATTATTTCAGCAGTTTTAATTTTAACCGCAGGAGTTCTTCTTGCCGGTTTAGTTGAAAACTTTGTCAAAGGAACAGTTAATCAAGTTGAGCCAAAGACTAGTAGGTTGCTTAGCAAAATTTCTAGTTATCTAGTTGTTACTGTTGCTGCTTTGGCCGCTATCAACGAACTGGGAATTGCCCAAGCGCTTATCAACACTCTCTTTATTGGAGTAGTTGCCACCCTAACTTTAGGTATTGGTTTAAGTCTTGGTTTAGGAGGTAAAGATATTGTGTCCAAAATTTTAATGGACTGGTATACTAACTTTCAGAAAAAAGGAAAGTAAGCCATGACTCCATTTCAAGGACTAATATTAGGTCTTATCCAAGGCCTTACTGAGTTTTTGCCGGTTAGCAGTTCTGGTCATTTGGTTATTACTCAAAATCTATTCCAATTGACTGAACCTCCAATAATTTTTGATATTTTAGTTCATCTGGCCACTTCTCTGGCTGTAATTATTGTTATCTTTAATTATTTAAAGAACATTAATTTAACTCAAATTAAACTTATTTTAATTGCTAGTATTCCGGCAGGGGTTATAGGGATTTTGTTAAATCAACAAATAGAAACTCTCTTTAGCTCTCTAAGATTAGTTAGTTTTAGTTTAATAGTTACCGGTTTAATTTTATTCTCAACCAAAAAATTAGCCAAGAAAAAATCCTCACTCAATTCGAAAAATTCTTTTTTTATCGGATTAGCTCAGGCTCTGGCTATTATTCCCGGTATTTCTCGGTCGGGGAGTACTATTACCGCTGGCTTGCATCAAGGTTTAACTCCAAAAGATGCTTTTAATTTTTCTTTTTTAATTTCCTTACCGGCTATTTTCGGCGCTCAACTACTTCAATTAAATAAACTGGGCAATTTATCCTCAGCAGAACTTCCCACTCTCGCCATTGGCTTTTTCACCGCCTTTATATCTGGTTTACTCGCCCTCAAAACCTTTAAAAAACTCGTCATCAAAGGCAAACTCAGTTACTTTGGTTTTTATTGTCTCGCCCTCGGTTGTATTGTTCTCTTTTTTGCAAGGTACGGTACCTTGTAATCACACCTCTAAGGTGTGATATGAGATTAGTCCGGCTTAATTTGAGGTTAGCCTGCGAAGACTGTCTTTGCAGGTGGATAGCCAGCGAGAGTGCAACGTGGTCGAGTACCGGAACCCGAACCCTGCAAAGTACTCAAAAGTAATGATATAATCCGTGCCATGGAAAGACAAAAAGCATTCCTTGGGTGGAATTGCAAATTATCACCAGAAGAAGTCCGACTAGCAGAAGAAGAGTGGGTTCTAAGTGGCCATGTAAAAAAATGGAAATCTCAGCCTGACGGAACTGCTACTCTCAGAGTTGCTCCGTGGAAGTTAGGCTCATGGTTCACAATGGAAATGTTTATTGAAGGTTTGGGAGAATATATGCATCAGACTATAAATGTGGAAAAAGTTGGTGAAGTAGAAATTGTGGAACGGGAATATTAAAGATTTTCATTTTTTGTGCATTAGTGAAAGGTGAGGAACGGAGAAGCTTTTCGAAGAAAATTTTTGTACAACTACTGTTTATGCAAAGTAATTATAGTGAAATAATAACATGTTGTTAAAAAAACTTCAAAAATTATTCGCATACAAGACCTACAGGGATGATCCTTGTAGGTGAGCCTGCGAAGACTGTCTTTCGCTCCTCACACCTCTAAGGTGTGATTACTAAGGTGTGATTATTAAATTAAAAAATTCTTCTCAGTAAAAAATAGGGGTAAAGGGGTGAATTTTTTTAGTTCCCAGACTGGTACGTGTTAACTGTTTACATGTACTTTACATGTACTTAACATATATAAAGTTTAAGACAGTATTCTTAATTCAGAGGAATTATGGTATTTGCATACAAGACCTTCAGGGTCGGACTTTGAAGGTTAGCCTGCAAGGACTGTCCTTGCAGGTGGATAAGCCAGCGAGAGTGCAACGAGGTCGAGCACCACCGAGTACGAAGTACCCGGGAAAGGGAGAAGCTTGCTTACATGTCTTTGGTGTTTAGCAATCTTTTTTTATTCCCCGATACAAAAATCGCTTGATCGTTATTTAATGGCTGGAATTTAAATTGTTTATACTGCTTTAGAACACTTTGATACTTCACGTTATATTTACCATAATCGAAGTGAGGTAAAACGACAAAGTCAACAAGACCAAAAGCAGTATAATCGTTTAATTCAGGCGCTTTTTGAGGATCATCAATGGTTTGGAGTGGCTCGATAGAAGGGCCAGCAATCGCGGCACCCGCACTACCACCGGCATAAATTTTGCCTTTTCGAAGATGCTCTTTGATTATATTTTTCAATCCGCATTTATCTGCTTCCTGTAGTAAGTAGAAAACATTACCCCCAGATAGATAGATAATGTCAAAGTTTTTTAAGTCTTTGCGAAGCTGGCCCTCGCTCTTATGTTTTATATCTAGTTCTGTAAAGTCATATTTTAATTCCAGCCATTTTTCTCGATCTGTTTCAACAAAACTTTTATCCTCATAAGGATCTGCAGCCGTTGGAATAAATACAATTTTTGTATCCATTGGTTTCTTACCTATTAACTTAGGAAGTCCATGAAGTACATTTTCAGTAATGGATGTAAGAAAAAACGATTTCATATGACTATTTTCCTTTCTTCATGTAAACAAATTTCCTACAACTACTATTTATACGAAGTAATTATAGTGAAATAATAACATGTTGATAAAAAAACTGCAAAAATTATTCGCATACAAGGCCTACAGGAATGATCCTTGAAGGTGAGCCTGCGAAGACAGTCTTCGCAGGCAGGTTTAAGTTTTAGATTTTAGAAATATAGATGGTTGTACGATCCGAGCGAATCCGGCTGAGCAGGAGAGCGAGAATGCAATGTAACCGACTGACATCAAGAGCAGGAGCTTCTGAAGGAAGGAGGAGTTGAAATAAAATTATAAACTAGATAAGAATTGTCTAATTACATACCCAATATTTATACCTATTATTTCAAAAAGAAGAAGAATGCCTTTAAATTGACTATTTAAATATTCAAAATAATTTTCACATTTTTCAGGTATTTTTAAACCACCACAAGCAAAAGGGTGTTTTTTATAATCAAAAAATGCCCATAAGAAAAACAACATAGTTACTAACAATAATAAGCTTGTTTTTTTAGTTTTAAGAAAATTATTTTTCATTAAGTAAAAGATTAAATTTTATTTCAATTTCATCTAACGTT
>JBDRQW010000071.1:0-7751 GCA_043826085.1 Candidatus Beckwithbacteria bacterium
AGATGCGAATTTTTCTATTGGCAACATAGTCAAAGAATTTGGAGCAAGTCAATATATCGGTATTGATTCAAAAAATGCTAAGGCCAAACACACACTCCCGCCAGCAAATCCAGAATCCATCAGAATGCCGAATTTAGATAATGGTTACTACATCAATGACGATGTGCTATTAACTCTTGCCACGGCACCGTCTGATTCAGCTAATTTGGTGATCAATGGAATGGACGACACTATCATTCGTCCCAAGCAGGGTACTCCACCGGAATCAGATTATAACTATGCCCTCATGGAAGAAATGGTTAGAGTATGTAAGCCGGGCGGAGTTATATTTGGCCAGAATTCTACCGTATTAGATATATTATCCGAACTCATCAGAGATGGTAAAATACAAAATCTAAGAGAAATTATGTTATTACCCAATCCAAAACAATCTCGTGTTAAATTCTTTGAAAAAATTTTTGAAGAATAAATTACCCCAATAATATAGCTCGCTTCGCTCGCTGAATTTAATTACAACACATAACACTGGCTATGCGGTTCGCTCTCTTTCGAGAGAGCTCACCCATATTGCTCCCTTCGGTCGCAACATCGCATAGCCAGGAACGTTATACGCAATTCAAAAAATATTTTTCAACCCCAAGAAGGTTGAAAGCAGAGGGGAGAAATTTGTTTTATTTTTAGAGGGGAAAAGGAGTTTTCTTCGCTTCGCTCAGAAGATATTCATATAAGGGGAAACTTCAATTAATTAAATTAGAATAAAAGTTGACATACACAAACTATAGGGTATAATCCAACATATGACATTAGAATTTAACCCAAGAGTTCAAGCAAGACATAATCTTTTTCTAGCAGACCAATTTCGTCTTGAACAATTTGCGTATCGAGCTGTAAATGAATTAAATCATGCCCCACACAATATTTTTATTGTATGTATTGATGTAGACGATACCGCATGGACAGAATTGGTTGATGTTTTAATGCCTGGATATGACTGGCAATCAATCAGAGATCAAGGCCAGAAACCAGTAGCAAGAGGTATTGTGCAAGCGGAAGGAATGATAGATTATATTAGAGAAACTGTCCCCGATATTCAAAAAGCTGTAAATGCAATTAATATAGATGGAACAGTCACTTCAATTGTTATGACAGCTGGTGGTGCTTCAGTATATAGTTTAACTCCAAAACAACAACAAGTACTTGAATAACTATATTAGATTGGGCTCAGGTATTCACCCCTTTAGTTTCCCTCTGCCTTTCGCCCAAGAAGAGAAACAAATTAAACGGAAGAAGGTTGAGCCTGAGGGAAAAAAGACAATTTTAAACGTTAGCTAAATATAGTTAAGCAAGCATTATCACTGTATACTAAAATTAGTGAATTGTTATTACCTCATCTAAATAAATATGAGTGAAGAATTACTACAAAGAGATCTTATTAAAAATTTCGAGAAAATTGGAAAATGGGATTTTTAGAATAAAGAGTTTTGTCACAATTTATCTATGATCAACAACAAAGTAATCTTAGTTACCAAAGATGATCAAGTTATTGGTCAAACCGATCTTCTTACTGCTCACCAAGGGAATGGTCAGCTTCATCGAGCTATTTCTGTTTTAATCTTTAACTCAAAAAAAGAACTATTAATTCAACAAAGAAGTATAAAAAAACCTCTCTGGCCTCTATTTTGGACCAATACTTGTTGCTCTCATCCAAGACCAAAAGAAAATTATAAAAAAGCCGCTGAAAGAAGATTGTTTGAAGAGATGGGCCTCAGGTTAAAACTTAAACATTTTTATACCCATACCTATCAAGCTCGATATAATCAAAAACTTTCGGAACACGAAATCGACGCAGTTTTTATAGGAACTTCTGATGATAAACCAAAACCAGACAAAAATGAAATTGCCGACTTTAAATATCTATCCCTTAAAAATCTTAAAAAAGATATTTTAGATCACCCTAAAATTTACACCCCCTGGTTTAAACTCATCATGAAAAAAGTCACCCCGTCTGATATATTAACCTCATGAGAATTACTGTTATTGGAACCGGTTATGTTGGTTTAGTTAGCTGTGCAATTTTTGCCGATCTAGGCCATCAGGTAATCGGCTTAGATATTGATCGGGAAAAAATAAATAAGCTAAAAAAAGGCCAAGTTACTATCTACGAGCCGGGACTGGAGACTTTATTCCAAAAACACTTAAACTCAGGCAACTTAACTTTTACTACCAGCTATAAACAGGCTATAAAAGATGCCAAGGTAGTTTTTATTTGTGTAGGTACTCCACCCAAAAAAGACGGTAGTTATGACTCAAAATATGTCTATGCGGCAGCCAAATCAATTGCCAAAAATCTAAAAAACTACGCTGTTATCGTTATCAAAAGCACTGTTCCACCATCCACCACCATCAAAGTCAAAGAAATATTCAAAACCCATGCCAAAGCCAAATATGATATTGCTTCTACTCCGGAATTCTTGCGCGAAGGTTCAGCCGTTAATGACGCTCTTCATCCATCAAGAATTGTTCTTGGGGTTGAGTCAAAAAAGGCCGAACAAGTCTTAAGATTAATTCATAAAAAATTAAAAGCCGAAGTTTTAGTCACCACTCCTCAATCCGCCCAACTAATCAAGTATGCCAGCAACGCCATGCTGGCCACCAAAATTTCTTTTATCAACTCCATGGCTATCATCTGTGACCAAGTTAATGCCGATATCAAGGACGTTTCCCTGGGTTTGGGTTTAGATCCTCGCATTGGCCAAAGTTTTCTTGAAGCCGGTCTTGGTTACGGTGGTTCTTGTTTTCCCAAAGACACTTGGGCTCTAATTGCTTACGCCGCTAGTTTGGGTTATGACTTTAATTTTTTAAAGCAAGTCGATCAAGTCAATCACGATCAAATAGACTACTTTATCTCAAAGATAAAAAAAGCCTACCCATCCCTAAAAGGCATCACCTTAACAGTTCTGGGTTTGACTTTCAAACCCAACACCGACGATCTTCGCGAATCTCGATCAATAGTCTTAATCAACAAACTTCTAAAACTCGGAGTAAAAATTAATGTTTATGATCCCATTATTAAATCTAAGCCCAAAGATATTTTAACCAACGTTAAATTTTTTGATTCAGCCTACTTAAGTTTAATTAACTCAGATGGTTTGGTTTTAGCTACCAAGTGGCAAGAGTTTAAAGACATAAATTTAAAAAAAGCCAAAAGAGCCATGAGAAATCCGGTTATTTTCGATGCCAGGAATTTCTTTAATCCAACCACAATAAAAAAACAAGGCTTTACTTACTACGGAATCGGCCGATCATGAAAACAGCTTTTATTACCGGCATTACCGGCCAAGATGGCTCTTATCTAGCCGAGTTCTTACTAGCCAAAGATTATAAAGTCATCGGTTTAATCAGTCACCAACACGACATCGGTTTTAAAAACATCGAAAGTTTTAAAGATAAGCTTATTTTAGAAGAAGGGGACTTGCTAGACAAAACTTCTATGTTGTCTATTGTTAAAAAACACCAACCCCAGGAAATTTATAATCTTGGCGGTCTTACCTTTGCTCCGGCCTCTTGGGATAAACCCACTCTTACTCTAGATATTAACACTTTGGGTGTTGCCCGTTTACTGGAAATAATAAAAGAGAATTTTAATCAAACCAAGTTCTACCAAGCCACTTCAGCCAAAATCTTTGGTATTCCAAGTCAGACTCCGCAAACCGAATCCACTCCTCCCAATCCCATCGACCCCTACAGTATCTCCAAAACTACCGCCCATCGACTCGTAAAAAGCATGCGCCAACAATTTAACCTATTTGCCGTCTCCGGAATTCTTTATAACCACGAGTCAGAAAGAAGAGGAGTTGAGTTTGTTACCAGAAAAATTACCCACACCGCCGCCAAGATAAAGCTGGGATTAACCAAAGAACTAATGCTGGGCAACTTAGAAGCCACCCAAGACTGGGGTTACGCCCCCGATTATGTCAAAGCCATGTGGTTGATGTTACAACAAGCTAGTCCGGTCGACTACATCATTGCTTCAGGGGAACTTCACTCTGTTAAAGATGTTTGTCAGGTAGCTTTTTCCCATCTTGATCTTAACTACCAAGACTATGTCAAAATCGACAAGAAATTCTTTAGAAAAACCGAGAGTCAACTAATTCTCGGTGACTCAACCAAAGCTAAACAAGAACTAAATTGGCAACCGGAGGTTACTTTTGAAGATATGATTATCAAAATGGTTGAAAATGATCTATTATTAATGAGGAAGTTACGAACATCAAGGAAAGTTCGTAACAATTCCAGCAATATTTAGAGGAGAAGGTTACAAAATGAAAAAAGCATTTATTACCGGCATTACCGGCCAAGATGGCTCTTACCTGGCCGAATTTTTACTCAAAAAAAACTATCAAGTTTTTGGTTTAACTAGACGAACCAGTACTTCAAACCACGGTCGAATCAAAAACATCATTAACGACATTACTTTATTTTCCGGAGACTTACTTGATCAACACTCCATGAGTTACGCTATCAAAGAAGCTCAGCCGGACGAAGTGTATAACTTAGCCGCCCAGTCTTTTGTTCCCGCCTCTTGGTCTCAGCCGGTGTTAACCGGAGAGTTTACCGCCTTGGGGGTTACTCGAATTTTAGAAGCTTTGAGAATTGCCAAACCCGACGCCAAATTTTACCAAGCTTCAAGTTCAGAAATGTTTGGTAAAGTTAGACAAACACCTCAAAATGAAGACACTCCTTTTTATCCCAGAAGTCCATATGGTGTTGCCAAAGTTTATGGCCACTGGATCACCATTAACTACCGAGAGTCTTTTAATATGTTTGCTGTTTCCGGTATTCTCTTTAATCACGAATCAGAAAGAAGAGGCTTGGAATTTGTTACCAGAAAAATTGCTAACGCCGTTGCTCGAATTAAACTAGGTAAACAACAAAAACTCAAACTTGGCAATCTTGAGTCCAAAAGAGACTGGGGTTATGCTCCGGATTATGTCAAAGCCATGTGGCTAATGCTTCAACAAGATAAACCTCAGGATTTTGTCATTGCCACCGGCAAAACTTGGTCCGTTAAACAATGTGCTGACATCGCTTTTAAAGCTGTTGGTCTAAACTGGGAAGATTATATTGAAACTGATAAACAATTTATGCGACCAGCTGAGGTCGATTTGCTGGTCGGTGATGCCGGTAAAGCCAAAAAAATCTTAGGTTGGCAACCCAAAACCAGCTTTAAACAAATGATGGAAATCATGGTCAAAGCTGAACTAGAAAAGGAGAAAAATTCATGAAAGTCATTATCATTATTCCCACCTACAACGAAAAAGCCAACATTGGTAGCACTATTGATAACTTAGAGGAAAACTTTAAAAAAATTCCCTCCAAGCACCAAATGAGTATCTTAGTTATCGACGACTCTTCTCCGGATGGTACCCAAGATATTGTTAAAGCCAAAAAAGCCAAGTACGGTAACATCGTCTTACTTCCAAACAAGATCAAAGCCGGTCTGGGAGCCGCTTATATTAAAGCCATGAGATACGCTATGGAAAAACTAGAGGCAGATGTAGTTTTTGAGTTCGATGCCGATGGCTCTCATCAACCCAAATACATTCCCGGTATGATCGAAACTTTAGAAAAAGGGGCTGATGTTGTCATCGGTTCCAGATACGTTCCCGGGGGATCAATGCCTGATGATTGGGGGATTGATAGAAAACTAGTCTCTTATCTTGGAAATTTTATTGCCCGCTCAGTTCTATGGACCTGGCAATACAAAGACCAAACCAGTGGCTTTAGGGGCACTAAGACCAACTTCTTAAAAAAAGTTGATCTAGATAACCTGCTTTCAAAACAATTTGCCTACAAAATTCATCTTTACTATGCTTTACATAAATTAGGGGCTAAAATTGTCGAGTTTCCAATTGACTTTATTGATAGATCTAAGGGTAAAAGTAAATTTCCTAAAAATAACGTTATCGATTCTTTAAGAGTAGTCTTTACCTTACGTTACAAAGAAAACGAAAAACTATTCAAAGTAGCCATCGTTGGCGGTATTGGCACTTTTGTTCAAATAATCTTTTTTAATATATTTCGCTTGTTTACTGGTTTAAGCATAGCTCAAAACATTGCTATCGAGTTAGCTATTATTTCTAACTTTGTCTTAAATAATATTTGGACATTTAAAGGCCAGGCATTTAAATTCAGTCAAGCAAAGAAGCTAATTACTGGTTTTCTTAAATTTAATTTAACCTCGGTTGGCTCAATCATTATTCAAAACATAATAATGCTTGGGGGAGTGGCAATATTCGGTAGCTCTTTCTTAATCGAAAACAGTCTAGTCATCGTCGGTGTCTTAATCGGCCTGATCTGGAACTATCTTATGTACACTAGAGTTGTGTGGAAAAAGTAAAAAAAGTTCTTCACCAGTACAAGTTTTTAATTGCCTTAATTTTAATCGGCACTTTACTTAGATTATTTAGAATCGAAGCTTCTCTTCAATTTTTAGGTGATCAAGGTCGGGACGCTTTAGTTTGGCTTAAAATGATCCAAGAGTTTGACTTACCATTTATTGGCCCAATTACTTCTGTTGGCGGCTTCTTTTTAGGTCCACTCTACTACTATATGATGGCCCCTTTTCTACTTCTCTCAAACTTTAACCCTGTTGGTCCGGCTATCGCTACCGCCATCATCGGTGTTTTAACCATCCCAGCCATTTACTTTATTACCAAGGAGATGTTATCAAAGACAGCTGCCAACTTTACAACTTTACTCTATGCCATCGGTTCCATGCCGGTCATTTTAACTCGAAATGCTTGGAATCCAAACCCCATGCCTTTAGCTACCCTTGGTATCGTCTATGGTTTTTATAAAGCCAGAACTACTTCAAAAACATCCTGGTTGCTTCTATCTGCAATTTCTTTAGGTGTTGCTCTCCAACTCCACTACATGATTGTCTTTTTAGGCCCATTTATTCTAATCCAGCTTGTTAACATTATAAAAATTAAAAAATTAAGATTAAAAATAATTTACTGGTTCTTAAGTTTAACTGCTTTAATGATCCCTTTAATTCTTTTTGAGATTAAGAATAACTTTATTAACTTTAGTGGCCTAATCGAGTATTTAACCAAAAACAAATATCAGCAATTTAATTTTCTTCAAACCTTTAGAGATGTAAAAGGTAGAAGTGAACAAGCTATTGGTATGTTGCTTGGTTTTGGAGAACAGTATTCTATATTTAGAGTTTGGCTGTCCCGACTAATTTGGATCCCCGGCCTTATTTTATTATTTAAAAAACCATCTTTGGGTTACAAAACTACCGCTTTTTGGCTGTTTTTAAGCATTATCTCGATTGCCTTCTATCGTGGAGTTATTCCCGCTTACTATATTGCTTTTATCATGCCCAGTGTTTTTATGTTGGTCGGTTTTTTACTGTCTTTGTTTAAAGGCAAACTTAAATTCATTCCCTTTATTTTTATCGCTATTTTTATTTACTTTAACTCTCAATCACTTTATAAAGCCTTATCTGAAACCGGCAACCTCAAATCAGTTAAAATAACCGCTCAATTTATTTTATCCGATGTCAAAGATAATAATTATCAAAACTACAACCTAACTTTAATTGACGGCACCAAGGACTATAAAGCTTACAGTTTCCGGTATTACCTTAAGGCCTTAGGGGGTACTCCCTTAGGTATAGATCAATATCCGGAAACTAATATCCTCTATCTCGTCTCACCCTACTTTCAAACAGACATTTTAGC
>JBDRQW010000072.1:0-2110 GCA_043826085.1 Candidatus Beckwithbacteria bacterium
GGATCAACACTCATGTCCGTTGTTGAGGTTAAGTCTGAGATAGTTGACGGCCAAGTATTTATCCACATTCTAAGTCCATTGGTAACAGCAGTAATCGTTCCGGAGTAAATCGTGATAGCCTTTCGCATGATGTCAAAGAAACAATCACCCTCGTTATTTGTGAAGTGTTTAACAATATCTGCCTCAAGAGTAATAGGGTAGTCGTGTTGTGTAATATCCATTTCGTTTAACTTGATCCAGTTTGTAGCATCTAGTTTTGCTTCCACTCTCTTAACTCTTGATAACATATCTGAGGGGAAAGGGTACTCTCGCTGATCGGCAACTAGGGTAGCATACTGAGGGATGAGTAAAATATCCTCGTCAACCTTTAAGATGTCTTGCGAAATTTCTGAAAGTCTGACATCCATATAAGCTAATAACTCCACATCTGGGAACGAAACACTGTTGGTTCTTGTGCGGTATCTAACTAGTGCGGCAAACGAGTAGGGAGTCAATTTAATACCTCCTGTAATTTATTTCTAAACTCTCCATTGTTAATTTCTGTTCCAGTTAAGCGCAATAATTTGTAACCACAAGTTTTCAAATAGGCATTTTTTGATTTATCTCTACTAATTGATTTCGGTAAGCTATGCCAATAATCGCCATCTGCCTCAACTACTAAATTAAGAGATGGAATATAAGCGTCAACTACAAACTTATTATTTATCAATTTTTGTGTTTCAAAGAGTAAACCACGATTTTTAAGTTCTTCGTAGAGTTTTACTTCTATAGAAGTTGGATTTTTAGAATGATTTTGGTTAATATAAGACCTTGTTCCTTGTTTTTTTAATTCATCGCTTTTATTCCAACACTCCCTACATAATTTTCTTAATCTATAATTAGATAGTTCTTTCCCACAATTAATACACTTTGGCAATCCACCTTTCCAGTTTACATTTTTATCCCCAGATATTTGAGGTATTTTCTTCCCTTTTTGCCAAGGAATAAGCCATTTAGTATTACACTCTCGGCAACGCTTTGTGTAATAAGAAACTTTTTTACCACAGTCTATACATTTATTTTCTATCCCTTTTCCCTTATTCCAAGAGGGATTTCCTTTTTTGAAAGCAGACTTTGGGATTAAACCAGTCTTTTTACCTTTATGCCAAGGTACACCACCACACCGAGGGCAAGTACAATTTTCTTTATGTGGATAAAAACTTCCTTTTTGAAATACCATAGGTTTATATTAAAAAAGCACCAATCCAATCAAGGATGATGCTCCGTTTTTCGGTTGCAAATTCATTATAACACTTCACAAATCGCTATCTCAAGCCTATTAGTTATTGGAGGGTAAAACTTTTCCATCTTCGGAGATTGGAAACCAAATAGCAGTAAACTTAATAGCTCCTGCGGTAATATCTGCAACACTTTGAGTTAAAATAATGTCTGATCCACCAGTAACTATTTTTTCAGTTGAACCAGTTACGGCAGTAACTTTTGTTGGAGCGTCAGCACTAGCCCACATTTCTCCAGCGTCTATACCCTCTGCATCAGCAATTTGAGCAATAATTGAGGCTGTTTCACCTGTTACACCCATTTCTAGTTTGCCAGCGCCAACTAAAGAAACAGTACAAGCGGCAACAATTCTAACTCTAACTGATCCGTTAACTAAAAATACTGCTCCTGCCGCTAAAGTACCATCCTTATCACCCCAAGCATTAGAAGTACCACCAATGAATGTAATTAGCTTATCACATCTATAAGGCGGCCAAATGCCATCTTTGAGAACCTTTCCTGCTCCGTCAATTGGTAGTTTTTGATTATCAGGTAATGCCATATTATACTCTGTAAATAATTAATACTTTATGTTCGGCTATCTGTACTAAGTATTCAATATCAACACTACTTAAAAATACCTCTAACCTTGCCAATTCTTGCTCTGTACTAGCAAGAAGAACTTTGGCTTTTAATGTTTTAGCCATGAAGCCCTCCTATTTCTTTTTCTTAGAAACTTTCTTTTTCCTGTCGCCAAGTTTTTCCATCTCTTTTAGATTTGGCGGTGGCGGAAGTTCATCGCTTGTGATAATTCTTATGGTTTTTTTTGCCATATTATCTCCTTAATTTAAGT
>JBDRQW010000073.1:0-8980 GCA_043826085.1 Candidatus Beckwithbacteria bacterium
GTTCAACTGCTTCAATGGCTCCATCCACTCCACTGACTTGCCAACCGTTTAGTTTTAATTCCTCAAGTAATTTACCTGTTCCAGCTCCAACATCCAACACCACTCCCGGCTTACTCACATATTTTTGTATCAATTGATGAACTAGCTTTCGTTTATGCTGATGCCACCAATGATTATTTTCTACATTAAATAGCTCTTTGTTTAAGTCTTGACGCATGTATTTAGTATAATGGTTTTGATATGAAACCTAAACACTTAATTATATCTTTTTTAGTGATTTCACTTTTAATTCTACGTTTTATAAACTTAATCAACATTCCAATATTTGGTGATGAGTCTTTATATATAAATTTTGCTAAAAATATAAATCAAAACTTCAAAAATCACTATCTAGATTCAATTTCCTACGGTGTTTTCCCAGTTTTTATTTGGCTTCAAGCCTTCTTCCATCAATTATTTAACAGCACAATAAATCCTTTACTATTGAGCAGAATAGTTGCAGTTGTGGCGGACATTATATCAACTATATTTATTTATCTTATAGGAAAAAAAATCTATGGAAGAATATATGGATATATCAGCACCATCATCTATTTAATATTACCCTTAACATTTTTCCATAGTCGTTTAGCATTATTAGAGTCAACTACCCATATGTTAATGATAATAGCTATTTATTTATCTGTATTAGGCATAAAAAGTACGAGTTTATTGAAACGCTTCAACTCTCAATGGATATTAACTATGGCAATTATATTAACCCTTGCATTTTTTACAAAACCTTTAGCCATTATTTCTTTTGCCCCAGTCTTTTTAGTTCCACTTTTTTTTAAAAGTAAAATTGTCCATATGAAAACTAGCAAAAATATCTGGTTAAATTACTTTACAGCTTTTTTGTTAACAGGAATCATCATAGCCTTACTATATATTCCAGTTAAACATCACTTTTCAAAGTTCATCTTTACAAGCAATTTATTCAGTTTTCAAGCAATCGGTTTCTTTCTGTCAAATTTAATAAAAGCATTTTCTTGGTCAAGAATATATTTTACTCCTCCATTGTTATTTATTATTATTACTGTTTTTATTTATTCCTTACTTAAAAGAAAATTACCCCTACTGTGGCTATCTTTTTGGCTTATACAGGGCCTTCTATTAAGTAGTTTTTTTGGATCATATTTTTTCCCTCGTCATCTTTTTTTACTTGCCTCCCCAGCTACTTTTTTAGTTAGCTATTCTTTCTACAAGTTAATTAAAAAAAATAACCCATCCTATTTATTGCTTTGTTTTGTATTATGTGTGCCGGCTATATATTTATTGATACAAATAATCAATAACCCACACTCTGCAAACATTGCCGGTGAAGACAAGCAACAACTATATGAAAACTGGAACTCTGGAGTTGGTTTATTTGAAATTAGTCAGAAAATAAATCAAATATCTAAACAACAAAGAATTACTGTTTTAATTGAAAATGACCCAAGTATTATCTGGCCGTTTAATTATTTATACAAACTAAATAATGTTAATATTATTACCTCAGATCAATTATTAAATCAAAAAGATATTAATTTCCATCAAATTGCAAATCAGATCAACGATCCAATTTATTTTATTATTGCGATTAATCAAGATTTTCATCCCAACAAAAATAACCAGTTAATTTTGTCAATTCCCAGGGGTTCAAACTATTCTATTAGTCTTTATCAAGCTATCTAGCCTACAATTTTTTTAATAAAAGACTCTGGTTTTTCTGCCAAACTACTTGATACTGTTTCTGCTGAAGTAATTTATCGACCAATTTAAGAGTTTCTTCATATGAAAGAGGGGAAAACTTATTCGGCCCATCAGATAAATCAACAGCAATATATTCTGATTGGCCAATTTCAGGTAGTAAATAAAAATTTTCTCGCTGAGAAAGATGTGGCAACAATGTATTATGGGTAGCAATAGTTGCGTTGTTTGGCACTTGCTTGATTAGCTGATAGGCATCTATTCCCCGCTGACTAGTTTTATAAAAATCAGGCTTAAATAATGAGTTCAATGGTCCATGAAAATAATAATCTTGAAATAGGGTAAAGCAAAATAAATATAAACCAATCACCCACCAAAGTTTTTCTAATAACTTTTGTCTCTCCAGCCAAATTGACAAGTTGTAAACTCCAAAAGATAAACCTACAGCTAATAATGGTAAAAATGGAGCAGCATAGTGGTTATTAAATGCGTGCAATCTAGGTGTTGTATTATCGTAAAATCTAATTGCTAAACTAAATACAGGAGCTATTAATTCAGTTGGCGCCAAAATTGGCAAAAAACCAAAAGAAGAAAAGGATGAAAAAATAGTTTTTCTTTTTACATCTGTATTTACCATTTCCGTTATCATAAGACGTGGTTTACTAATAAACTTATCAATTAAATAACTGGGGTTATTGTTATTGCTAAAGTGAATATACTCATTTGCACCAGAAAGCCTTGGCATTAAATACATGATTAAAAGAAATGAAACACCAACTCCTACAATAAAAGTAGCTAAGCTTTGCTTAATATTTCTAGTTTTTAAATAAGCATAGACGCCAAGTGGAAAACCAAGAAGGCCAAATATTTCTTTATTTAATATTACCAATAAAAAGCTTAGCCAATATCCAAACCACTTTTTTTTAATTAAAAAATAAATCATAAAAATTAAAGGAGTTAAAATGAAAGGTTCGTTATGAAACTCATCTGTTAACATTGACTGAAATGGAACAGAAAGCAAATAAGATGTAGATATTATCAGGCTTAATATTGTTATCTTATTTATTGACAATTTTGTTTTATTTAGCAATTCAACCGACAATAAATATAGAGGGAAAGCTGATATACAGGCAACAAAAGACTGTAAAACAAATAGGGAATTAACATTTTCCCACAGCTTATAGCAAATAGCCCCTAAAAATAAAGTGACCAGTTGAAAATGATCCCCCAAGCCATTCATTTTTACTAATGAACTGTAGGGGGCTTTAAAATTTGCTAATAAATAAATTTGTTGATCAAAAACTGCCGTGTCCCACCCGAAAGTTTGAAAATGAAAATGTTTTTTTACACTTATAAAAGAATATAAACAAGAAAACACTAATATTATCAACCATACAATAGCTTTTCCTTTTTTTCGATTTAGCCACATATCAAATTAAGTATATAATAATTAGCATGGAGTTAACTACCCACACTATCGTTAAAAACGAACAAAACTGGGTCAAGCCGGCTCTTTTATCTGTAATTGACCATGTTGATCAGATGCTAGTTTGGGATACTGGCTCAACCGATAAAACAGTTGAAATTATTAAATCTATTAACTCTCCCAAAATTAAATTTATTGAAAAAGGCCCAGTCAACCGCCAACAACTAGTTGCCTTAAGAAACCAACAAATAAAACAAACCACCACTCCCTGGTTTTTAATCTTAGATGGCGATGAAATCTGGCCCGAGAAAAATCTAATTCAATTAATTAAAGCCATAGAAAATGCCAAACCCAACACTCTGGCTTTAGTCAATCGAACCAAAAACTGCATTGGCGATATCAATCATTTTTTACCAGAATCCAAAGGCCAGTATAAAATTGGACCTTGGCGAGGACATTTAAATATTAGGGCCATTAAAAACAGTTTAAATTTAAAGATAATTGGCAAATATCCTTTGGAAAGCTACACTATTAACAATATTCCATTACAAAATCAACCAGATAATCTTGAATTTGTTGATACTTATTATCTGCACACTACCCACCTAAAAAGAACCACTTGGCTTCACAGCTTAAAAACACTCGACCGTTTAAAAAAATTTAAACCTTTTACTTCTTGACCTGTTTCAGTATTGGTATATAATATATACCAAAAGTGAAATAAAACAGCATATGAATCAGATAAAAAACCTAGATAAACTAAATTCAGCCAGTTATTTTAGCAAAAATACACTTCAGCAAACTGTACTTGTAAGTGACAACACATTATATTCTAATATTAAAAGATGGCTAAAGCAGGGTCGGATCATTCAGTTAAAAAGAGGCCTTTACGTAACCAGCAACTACTACACCCAAACGCTAAAAAAAGAAGCTTATCAAGAATTTATTGCCAACAAACTTAAAACCCCCTCATATTTAAGCTTGGAATATGTTTTGCAAAAATACAGTCTACTTACAGAAACTGTTTATGCTTTTACTTCAATTACTTTAAAAAAACCTAATACCTATAAAAATAAACTTGGGCTGTTTGTATATTCTAATATCAACAAAGAGCTATTTACTGGTTATAAAATTATTAACAAAGATGGATTTAAAATAAAAGAAGCCAGCAAAGCCAAAGCCTTATTCGATTTTTTTTATCTAAGGCTTTTAAAAGTAAAAAACATAAATAAAGAACTACTGGAATCATTTAGGCTTAATTTAGATGAATTTTCAAAAAATGATCAAATAGAATTCATGAATTACGTTGATTTATCAAAGATAGATAAATTAAAAAAGGTGGGTTTATGGCTAAAAACATGATAATTGACGAACTCAAAGAAATCGTTAGAAATGAAACCCAAAAAGGTTTTTCTAATGCCTATATTAAAAATAGCCTTAAAGAATACTTGCAGGTTTATATTTTAAACTATATTTATACCTCCGATAAATACAAACAAGCATTAATTTTTACAGGCGGAACTTGTTTAAGGCATTGTTATGGTTTAAATAGATTATCTGAAGATATTGATTTTGACCAAAAAACTACAATTAATACCAATGATCTAAAAAGAGATCTTTTCGATTACTTTAAGAAAAATTACTTATATAAAGATTTAAAAATATCCGTTAAACAAAAGGGTAGACAATTACTCTTAAAATTTCCGGTTTTAAAAGCATTGGAGCTAGCTTCAGAGTCAGAAAGCGATTTATTATACGTAAAGCTCGATATTAGTCTTAATGAGTCAAAGAACTTCCAAGTTAAAACCACTTTAAAAAATTTATATGGTTTTAACTACATCATGCTTCATTATGACCTACCCACTTTAATGGCTGGGAAAATTTCCGCCATATTTCAACGTCAGCGATTTTGGGGAAAAACCAATCAAGAAACCATTAAAGGCAGAGACTACTTTGATTTACTTTGGTACTTAGATCAAAAAGTTGTTCCAAACATGAAAAGAGTTAACGACTCAATAGAAGAAAATATTAATCTAAAAGAACTAGTCAATAGATTAAATAAAAAAGTTCTACTGGCAACCGGTAAATTTAAGTTGGATTTAAAACGAGATCTACTGCCATTTATTTCTAATAATTTAATTATTGATGACTACCTTAAATCTTACCGACAAAACTATCTATCTAAAGTAAAATATTTATTGTCCTAAAGCCACTCAATAAGTTTCTTTAACCCTTCACTCAACTGCGTTTTTGGTTCCCAACCTAATAATGTTTTGGCTTTTTGAATATCGGCAAAAGTTCTTTTTACATCAGCCGGATGTCTGGATTTGTTAATAATTATTGCTTTCTTGCCTACTAACTCTTCAACTAAAGCAATAAATTCATTTAAACTAACCGGTTCATTATTGCCTAAATTAATAATCTCAAACTTAAGCGGATTTTGTATCGCTTTAACAATTCCATCGACAATATCATCAATGTAAGTATAATCTCGACTCGAACTACCATCCCCAAACTTAATAATTTTTTCTCCCTTTAATACTTTACCGGTAAACAAGTAAGGAGCCATGTCTGGTCTGCCCTTTGGACCATAGACAGTAAAAAATCTTAAAATCGTGGTCATAATTTTAGTTTTTTTAGCAAACTCTTTACATAATTTTTCAGCCGCCATCTTCGTTTCCGCATACGGACTAACCGGTTTATTTAGTAAATCACTCTCACTAAAAGGTATTTTTTCCTGATTTCCATAAACACTACTGGAAGACGCCAAAACAAACTGTTTAACCCCAAATTCTTCAGATAGCCTTAATAAGTTATTAGTTCCGTTAACATTAACTTGCTCGTAAAGATCTGGATTTAACAAAGATGGCCTCACTCCGGCTCTGGCCGCCAAATGAACTATAATATCAATCTTGTTATCCTCAAAAACCTTTCTTAGTTTTTCATTATCTAATATATCAAGCCCATACTGCTTAAAATTTTGATTATCTAAAAAATCTTTTACATTATCTTCTTTTATTTTAGGGTCATAATAATCATTAAAATTATCAATTCCCACTACCCCATACCCATCTTTAAGCAGTCGTTCTACCAAGCTTGAGCCTATAAATCCGGCATGTCCGGTAACTAAAATAGTTTTTTTATTGACACTCATATATATGTTTGTTAAAATATACTTAACTTACCCCGGATGCATGCATTCGGGGGCTTTTATATCTTTTTACTCTTCATCTTTTAACAGTTTCTCAAAGTAGGCAATAGTTTTTGTTAACCCGTCACTAAATTTAACTTTAGGCTTCCAACCAAGAATTTTCTTAGCCTTGCTAATATCCGGTTTTCTTCTACTAGGATCATCCTCCGGTAAGTCCTCAAACACAATTTTTGACTCGGATTTTGTTATTTTTTTAATTTTTTTAGCAAGTTCCATAATTGTATATTCATCAGAGCTACCAATATTAAACACCTCACCGCGAGTACCATCTTTTATTATTGCTTTCTTTAACACATTTACCAAGTCTTCTACATAGCAAAAACTTCTGGTCTGTTCACCCTTGCCATAAACGGTAATATCTTCACCTTTTAATGCTTGAAGAATAAAGTTCACCATCGCCCTACCATCTCTTGGGTCTAAATTTGGACCATAAGTATTAAAAATCCTAACAATCCTAACATCAACATCAAATTTATTTAAATAAACAAAACTTAAAGCTTCGGCAAATCTTTTGCTTTCGTCATAACAACTTCTAACCCCATTGGGGTTCACATTACCAAAGTAGTCTTCAGTTTGAGGGTGTACTGTTGGGTCACCGTAAATTTCGGAGGTCGAAGCCAGTAGAAATTTAGCATTTTTCTTTCTTGCCAGCCTTAATAGTTTTCTGGTACCAATCGAGTTTACATCCATAGTTTCAAGTGGAAAGGCAATGTATGAAATTGGACTTTTAGCATTTGGACTAGCCGGGCTGGCAAGATGACAAATATAGTCGATTGATTCATCTGTAATCACATCAGGGAGTCTTTCAGTTACATCCGCATTAATAAGTAAAAAATTACCATTCTCCAATAATCCTTCAACATTTTTTCGGGATCCTGTAAGAAAGTTATCAACACACAAAACTCGATAACCATCTTTAAGCAAACTCTTACATAAATGAGAGCCGATAAAACCCGCCCCGCCGGAAACTAAAAATGTTTTTGATTTTTGATTTGGTGTACTCATACTGATTGTGATAGTATCATACCATCAGATTAAACTCTAGAAAATATGAGATTTGTTTTAATATTTATTCCCATTATCATTGCCTCCATTGGTCAAATTATTCTAAAAAGTGGCATGAACCGGGTCGGCAAGTTTGACCTCCTCAAAGTTTTTACCAACCCCTTGGTTTTACTTGGACTTTTTTTCTATGCCTCAAGTTCAGTCTTATGGCTCATGGTTTTGTCTAAAGAGAAACTTTCTTTTGTTTATCCTCTAGTGGCCGCTTCTTATGTTTTAACTATTCTGATGGCTAAATTTATTCTAAAAGAACCGGTGCCAACCTTACGATGGGTTGGTTTAAGTGTAATTATCTTTGGTATCTTGATAATATCAAAATCCTAAAAATGAAGGCCTTATTCTCTTTTTTAAAGTCCTTTACCAAAACTCAAACCATTAAAGATGCTTCTCTGGTAACCGTTGGTATGGGCTTAAGTACTATTTTATCTGCTTTAAGTATTTTCTTAATCGCTCGCTTTTTGGGTCCGGCCGGATTTGGTCTTTACGTTACTGCTCTTGGTTTAAGCATGATTGTCATTGACTCCCTTGAACTAGCCATATCTGGTTCAATTATAAACTTTAGTTCAAAACCTTCAAAATCTTCAAAAGAGTTTATTAAGTATGGTTTTAAGCTAAAGCTTGTTCTCGGTTTCTTGGTTGGTTTAATATTTGCTGCCGCCAGCCAGACACTGGCCCCTCTACTCCACTTTGAATTAACTAGGCCATTATTAGTGGCTAGTTTTTTTATTCCCATTGTTTTTTTACAACGGTTCCCAAGATCAATTCTTCAAGCTCAAAAAAAGTTTTTATCGGACTCAGCCATAGAAGTAATTACCAGCCTCTCTCGCCTGCTCTTTGTTTTAGGTTTTTACTATTTATTTAAATTAACTGTTATTACCGCTCTGATTTCCTATCTTTTAGGCGCCTTTCTCGCTTTCTTATTTGGCAGCTTTTTTATTTCCTGGAAATTTTTGGAAACCAAAATTACCCCTTTAACCAAACAAAGTTTTTTCTCTTTCCAAAAATGGTTAACCTTGGGCTTTATTTTAGCTGCTATTCACGGCCGGATCGACTCGGCCATCTTACTTCGTTTAGTTGGGCCGGAAACTACCGGTATCTATCAAGCCGCTTTTAGATTCTTTATGCCAATCCTTTCCTTTACCGCCGTTTTATCATTAATCTTTACTCCCAGATTTGCCTCATTTCCTGACTATAAAATTGCCAGAAGTTATCTTAAAAAGGCCCTAGCTTTAAGTCTTGGTTTAGCCAGTTTGGTTTTACTTATCATTCCTCTAGCCCCATTTCTGGTTAAACTTATTTTTGGCCCCAATTATCTAGAAGCCGTTTTACCTACTCAGATTTTAGCTTTAGGTTTCTTTGCCTTTGTAGCCGGGGCTCCGCTGGCTTCTCACTTAATTTACTCCACCAAGAGAACCAAAGTATTTTTTATTGTAAATTTAATTCAAATAATTTTATTGGTAGGCTTGGATTTATTATTAATACCTCTTTACAAAGCCGTCGGTGCGGCTTTAGCTGTCTCTATCACCTTAATAATTATTAACAGTCTTCTT
>JBDRQW010000074.1:0-6621 GCA_043826085.1 Candidatus Beckwithbacteria bacterium
CAATCGGCAGTAAAGTTAGTTAAGTTAGATTTGAAAATTAGGTTAGTAATAGCACAATCGCCAGATATAACCTCAACTTTATTATCAGGAAATTCTTTAGGGATGTCTTTTACCCAGATGGGCATATGCTCGTTCCAGCCGGTAGCTACACCGGTGTAGCTATCAAAAAAACCTTGGTTATAATTAACAGCTTCGTTAATGCGCAAGTGATTGCGATTACCATATAAAGATAAAATAACTAATAATAAAAATACAGAGAGTTTAAGAAAATGCGTTTTGATATTTTTTACTAAAAATCCGGCTAAAATAGCCGCCGAAAAAACAGATAAAGATAGAAAGCGCCAAGGAGTGGAAACAGACTGTAAGGGAGTGGGTAAATCCCAGATAGGCTTAGAAATAGAGAGCATTAAAAAAATGCTTAAAACAAAGCTTAGTAAAAACGGCCCGCTTTGTTTCAAAAGGGTCCGTCCTTTAAGGACGGACCCTTTTGGATTAATAAGAGTGAAAATAACTGCCAGCCATTGAGCGATGCCCACTTGCTGAGATAAGGGTTGATTGCTTTGATTGGGAATACCGGTTCCCCACTTGGAGTAAAGTAAACGCATAAACGGTACAAATTGAAAGTCGTATTGACTGAGAACAAAATCTTTGTAGTGAGTAAACTTGGCGAGTGTTAATAAGGGAATTAAGTACCAACTAGATAAACCAAAAGCAATTAAGGCTGAGAAAAATAAATACTTTAAGGCTTTTTTGTTGAAGTAAAATAGAAAAAATAATAGCAATAAGGGTGAGAAAATAATTAAGGTACCTAGGTGAGATAAAATCCAGGCAGTTAAGAATAAAGATAAGAATAAAGCAGATTTTAGATTGGGCTTGTTTAAGGTTCTATATAGAAATAAAAAAACTAGGGGAATAAAGGCATATGAAACCACTACCCCCAATGAAGCGGTAATGAAAATCTTTACAAAAATAAAAGGAGCCCAGGACCAAAGCAGTGCCGAGATAAAACCAGATAATCGAGATTTAAAATACTGGTTGGCAAATACGTACATGGCAAGAGTGCTGGCCAAATAACTTATGATAAAAGTGAGTTTGATAGAAATAGGTAAACTAAAACCAAGTAGGTGAAAAGATTCAGCTATGGTATAGGGAAGTTGATAGGTAAAAATAAAGACCGGATATCCCCTACCTGCCAATAAATCCCCAGCCCAACGTGGTGGAAACTGACCATCTTTTATGGCTTTATCATATTGCCAAAGTCTGATTAGGTGGGATTGGGCATCATGACCGTCAAAATAGTCCGGAGTGAAAAATGTTCGCGTGGCAAAAAGAGATAGGGAGATAAGAATGACTAAATATAAACAGTTTTTTTTCATTGAGTTGCTATACCAATATGAATGTCTTTGATTAAATCATTAGTGGTTCGATTAATGGCTCTTATATTAATATTATTAATATTAAATGGGGTTGATGATTTAATTGAAAAAAGGTAAGTGGTAGGAATTAGTTTATATTCATCATCAAGCTTAGATAAAATAATTTCTTGATTTATAATTTGATTGATGTCGACATTGTCAGATAATATGATTGGTTGATTGTTTATGGTGGCCTTGGCAGTTAAAAGATTATTTAGAATAAGTTCAAATTTTTCAAAGCCAATTGGAGCAACAGAGTCAGGAATGATTTCGATATCAGTATACGATCCATGATTAATGATATTAATAAAAACTGAGGAAAAACTTAGTTGTTGACTAATTAAATTCTGGTTAAAGTCGACGATATCAAACAGGTCCCGGTGCAACTTTCTTTTAGCGATAACTGAGAGAAAATCTTTATTGTCATAAATATAGAAATCAGCATATTGATCAAATATTTTTTTAAATTCTTTTTTGATCTCTGGATAATCTTCAATAAGCTGCTGTAAGTATTGATATTTTAATTTTCTAAACTCGGAAGACTGGTTGAGAATAAGAAAAAGTCTTGGATAAGCATATTGCTCAGTAATATGCGAATCATATGAATTGTATGATTTAAGGGTTGTGCCTGATACAATGGCAAGTTTGTTAATATCCCCTTCTCCTCTTGCAATTGGATAAAACTTCTGTTCTTTTGAGGAGTAAAAAAACTTTTGATTGTCGCCGGCTGAATCATGGTCAACGCCAAAAAACTCCCTATAAGCGTCATATCTGGCTAAATAGTCTAGATCAAAAAATTCAACTATTTTAGTTACATCATTTTCTTTAATTGATTTGTATAAACTATTTAGTTTGTACAAAATTGTTTGACTGTCAGTTTTAATAGACTCAACGTTAGCTATTTCGAAGTCAAAAGCCGAAAGGTGATGAGCATTTAATCCGATTGGGTTGTTATAGTGATTTTCGGCCCAAGTGTCTTTTAAATTTATAATTTGGGCGTTTTCTATCAAATGATTAGTTAACAAATTGTTATCTAAAGGCTCCTCGTAGGTATAAACTCCAACATTGGAATCATTAATCTTTAGGTAAACAGGGTATTGTTGATTAAATACTAAATTTAACTTTTGGGCCACTAAGTTAGTTAGCATTGGAGCTAAAAAATTATGCTGAAGAGGGTTGATTAAATTAATAGTGTCAGTTGAATTTATAGTCTGTTTGTTGTCAAGTTTAATTTGAAAACTTTTTTTGTAAAATTTATAGTTGTTTTTTGTAGTGCCGTGAAGGTTAACGGTAGCTGGAAAAACTTGCTGATTAAAGATTAATTTTGATTTTTCTTGATGTAGATTTGTTTTTGAGTTGAAATTCATCTCTAGAGCCTTGTTGGCATCCAGGTTGAGATTATCAAGACCGTTTTCGGGTATAACTAAATGGTACATGGGTAGGCTTTGAATCTGATTCTGGTAGAAATATGTTTTTATAAATAAGCGATCGCTTAAGTGAGATAGGTCAGAAATAATATTTAAATATAAGTCATTGGCTAAGCGTCTTTCTTTTCCCGGAAGCATCTTGACAATTTTTATTAAGGAAATGAAAACTAAAAAAAAGGTAAGAATAACAACTAAAAGCTTAATAATTATTTTTTTCATAAAGTTGAGTTAATATAGACAAAATTGGCAACCAAAATACTTAATTAGTGAATATATGCCAACAATATTCAAACATAAACTAAAAAAGATGATTGATCGACCGGCTAATCGGTGAAGAGATACTGGCAACAATGAAATAATGCCAAGAACTAGAAGGGCCATGTTGGATGTGATTGCCGGTAATAAATAGCGACCTTGGACTCCAAAGACAGTTGAACGACCAGTAAAGATAATAAAATCATTAACAAAAATTACACTGGAGATTAATAGGGTGAATATAATCAAAAACTTAGTAATAAGGTATTGCTTGGATTTAGCTTTAAAGTGTTTGAATAAATAATAAACAAGGCCTATCAAACTGATTAAAGTAATCAGCTTTATAATGGCGTAGACCCACATAGGCATAACCGCTTCAAGCCAGCCAAAAACTCCCCAATACCAAGGAAAGATTTCGGCCCACATTCGAGGAGAGTTTTGAGTTAAGTATTGGGTTAGATTAGAAAAGATTGAACCAGAATTTAGCCAAGAAAAGGTCCGGGTTAGCATCTCCTTGTAGTCTTTAATAAAACCAACAACAACAATTAGTGGAGTAAAAATAGCTAGTTTTTTAAAGTGTTTTTTGGTTAATAGAAATGGCCAAGATAAAAGTAAAGTGATGAGTTGGGTTTTGACAGTTAGGGCAAAAAGACTAACGAGTAAAGTTAGCCACAAATATTTGGTTTGTTTGTTTTTAATAAAGATTATTGAGAAATAGAGAAATAAAGTGGCTGTAAAAATAGCTAAACTGTCATAAGTGATGCTTGAAAAAATGACACTAGCCATGGGCTGAAAAGCAACTAAACTGGCTGTAGCTAAACCAAGAGAACGAGATTTAAAAATAAGTAATCCGATTAAGTAGGATATATAAACCGTAGCAACTCCCAATAGAACCGAGACTATTCGAAGAGAATAAAACCTAATTAAGAAGCTTTGGTTTTGAAAGGCTTTATATACCGGCCAGTTAAGCCAGTAATAGGCTTGGGGTAGTTTTTGGCCACCCTGCCTTTGGTAACTACCAAAATTAGTTTTTAAATTTAGATCAAGCTGATTAATTTGATTTAGCCAGTCTGACTCAGTCCCTTGCCAAACAGGGTGTGAGGACATCCAGTTAAAGCGAACAATACTACCAACTTCGACTAGTTCTTTTGAGACAATTTCCCCATTTTTTGGCCCGGGATGGTGATTATTTTCACCGATATACTGAATTATGCCAAAGTGAACGTTTTCGTCAGGAGCTTGAAAGATTGGGGTAAGCAATGACCAAAAGATTCCTTTAACTAAAGTAAGTAGTAATAAAATTATTAGCCAATTATTTTTTATTTTTAACATAAATGAATAGTTGATAAATGTAGAGAATGGATACACCTATATTTAATATTAGCGCACTAATTAACCAATAGCCTTTAGCAAACCAAGGCTTGTATTGACTGGCCTGATTAATAAATGCGGTTAAATTACTAGTATCATAGTAGGAAGAGATTAAATGATAAAAAGCAATAAAATTTATAACAATAAATAAAGTTGATAGTAAAAAAAGTAATGGCTTTTGAAGTTTTTTGAACAGTTTTCCTAATTGATAGATACCTAAGGTAAGTAGACTCATATGACTGATAATAGTTGGGAAGTAATAACGGCCTTGAATACCAAAAGAAAAATTATGAGAGCGGAAAAAACTCCAGTCCCAGATTAATAAAATTAAAAAATAGATAATAGCAGTATAAATAGTAAATAAAAATATTTTTAATTCTTGAGAATGTTTTTTTGATTTTAAAAATGAAAAGGAATATGCAATTAAGCCTATGGCAGAAATTATCATTAATCGATTAAATACCCTATTAACCCATCTGGGTAAAGTTAAACTTAACCAGCGAAACACCCCCCAATACCAAGGAACCACTTCACGAAAAGTATGATTAATGGTCCACTTTGAATGATCAAATAAAGTGTAATCAGGTAATAAAATCTTTTCTTGGGGTGAAAAATATGGAATTAACATTCCCTGAAGCCAGGATTTTTTAAAGAGGGTGATTAATTTATAACCGCCAAAGATATAAAAGATAACTACTGAGATGAAAAGAATTAATAGAAAGAGTTTAGGTTTGATTTTTTTCTTAATAGTTAATATGGAAATAATAATTGAAGGGATCGAAATAGCTAAGCTGGTTAAAAACTGAGGTTTGGTGTTAATACCAATAGCAGTCAGAATAACTACTGCAAATAATTTTTTCAAAGAAAACTTTAATATCAATTGAGCGCAGATGAGTATGAGTAAGCTATACAGAGCGTTAAATAAATTGTCACTAGTAACACCAGAGCCGACAAAAGTTAACATCGGGTGAAAAGCAGTTAAAGTGGCAATTGTAAGAGCAAATAATTGATTTTTGGGTTTGATAAGAAAGGCTAACTGATAAGCACTCCAAGTAACAATAACTGACAAAAATAGCCAAAATATTCTGATGCTAAAAACTCTGACGAAGATGTTTTGCTGATATAAAAGTTTGTAAACTAAACCGCTAAGATTATAGTAAGTCTCGGGATAGTAGGCTGATTCTTTACCGACTAAGTTAAATCTAGTTTCAAGGGGTAAATTTTTTATTTGTTGCTCATTAATGCCCTGCTGAGAATTAGAGTATTCAAGGTTAAATTCAGGGTGATATGTAAAGCTATTATTCCCTTGAATATTTCTAAAAGTTTGAAGTAATTCTTCAGACGTGGCAATTTCTTGATTTAAATCTAGACCGAGACCTGAATTAATGAGATTTGGGTTTTCAACATTTAAAGCTATGTGACCAAAATGAGCTTGTTCGTCAGGGAAGTGCCACAAAGGAATTAATAAAGACCAAACAATGCCTTTTAATAAAACTATTATTAGTAATAAATTTAGTAGTTTAGTATTTTTCATCTGAGTCTAGTTGTGATTTTAATATGGTTGAATAATTATTGATCCAGTTTCGGTAATTTTTAATATCTATTATATATTTTATATTAGGGTAGAATTTTTGTTTGTCTTGAATTAAAGGAATATATATTTGATTGATTGATTGATTAAAAAGGTCAATATCTTGTTGATAATATGTTGAGTTTAATAAATAATCGGTTAGGAGCTTATCTCTTTTTTTAATGATAGTAGGGTCAGATAGCAAAAAATCAACTATTGGGTGATATAGTTTATTAAGTTTGATGGAGATCATATCTCTTTGTCCGGTATCCCATGGAATAAACTGAAACTTATTTAGTTGATGGTTGTAAAACAGATTATTATTATGACTTTTATCTTGATGAATGCTAGCCATAAGAATACTATGTACTTGCCAAGATAAAAAATTATCAAGATCAATTAAGTTTAATAAATCTTCTGATGTAGATTCTGAAGTATTTAAAGTTAAAAGAAGCTTTTCTAAGGCTTGGTAGTCTGGGTTGTCTGGGTTGTCTGGGTTGTCTGGGTATGCTCGCCAATCTTGAACGTCTTTAAAAATTGATTTGTTCCAGTTATCAGTTGAGTCTTTTTCTTTAAAAAGAGT
>JBDRQW010000075.1:0-2041 GCA_043826085.1 Candidatus Beckwithbacteria bacterium
GACGGAATTCCCGGTTTTATTATTGCTTTTTTAATGAGTTTTCACTCTTTAATGGTCAGAGTTAAAGTATATGAAAATAAAAATGATTAAAATTATCAGACTTCTACTAATCAGCTTATTTATTGTCTTTCCTTTTGGTCAACTCACCAAAATTCCAAATCTTCCCCCAACTGTCAATCTTTATCTACATGACCTAATTATTACTCTGGCCTTAACTCTGTTCCTCTTTACCAAACCTCGGCCAAAGGCCGATCAGCCTCTGGCTGAAAAACTTTTAAAACCTCTAATTATTTTTCTACTAGCCTGTCTTACTTCACTACTTTTAGCTACCGCAAATTTCCCTCTGACTCAAATCTTAACTTCAAGTCTTTACTTGCTTCGTTTTACTGTCTACGGGAGTTTAATTTTTATCCTAAAAGACAAACGGCTTAAACTACCCCTAAAAAAACTATTAATTCTCTCCTCTCTAATTTTAGCCATCTTTGGAATTCTTCAATACTTAATTTATCCGGATATCCTTTTTTTGGCTTCAAATCAATGGGACAACCACTACTACAGGGTTATAGCTACTTTTTTTGACCCATCTTTTGTTGGCCTGATCTTACTCTTGGGCCTAATTTTAACTTTTTTTACCAAAAGTTCTCCCTGGCTTTA
This sequence comes from Candidatus Beckwithbacteria bacterium, assembly GCA_043826085.1. Classification (GTDB taxonomy): domain Bacteria; phylum Patescibacteriota; class Microgenomatia; order UBA1400; family CG1-02-47-37; genus CAXBYZ01. The sequence continues at coordinate 655 of JBDRQW010000075.1, forward strand.
TCCTATTTACCTCACCCCCTTGCTCTTAACTTATTCCAGAAGCACTTATCTGGCTTTATTAATCTCTCTCTTTAGTTACACACTCTATAAATGCAAGTTTAAAATATTGTTAATCGGTTTGGTGTTTATATCTCTTTTACCCTTCTTACCTCGGCCAGGAGGAGAGGGGGTCAAATTAGAGAGAATGTTCTCAATAGAGCAACGTCTAGATAACTACCAACACGCTTTAACTATTATCAAAGAAAATCCGCTATTTGGAGTTGGTTTTAATACCCTGCGTTTCTACCAAAATCAACCCCTATCTCACGCCGGCGCCGGTTTGGACTCAAGCCTGCTTTTCGTCTTCGCCACCACTGGTTTAATTGGCTTTGTAGCTTACCTAAACTTACTTAAATCTATCTATAATAACTCTTTACTAATTAAAATCTCCCTAATCGCTCTTTTAACTCACTCCCTCTTCCAAAACTCTCTCTTCTATCCCTGGGTTTTAATTTGGTTCTTTAGCCTCGTTGGTTCGGAACTTTAGCAAGTACACTTGCGAGTCCGACGCATGTCGGACCTAGTTCCGAACCTTGGTTTTTACGGAGTGTAATTAACCTTTATCGCTACCCTAGTTTTATTTCCCGCCTTATCAACAGCTGTTACCTCAATCTCATTATCTCCATCGGATAAGTTTAAAGAAGTTGAATAAGTCCCATCACTCTTTACCATCACAAAATGATCGTTAACCTCTAGCTCCACTCCCTCCTCAGAAGAACCGGAAACGGTAATCGGACTGTCCTTATCAAAAAATCTATCGCCATTGTTTGGGCTATCAATAGAAAGCTTTGGTTTTTCATTATCAACAGTGATCAGGTATGAGGTTGAACTTTCGCTGGTATTACCATAATTATCCAAAGCCACTGTATAAATTTCATTCTCCCCCTCTTTTAGATGAACTCCATTAAATTTAAACTCGCCTTCGGTATTAACTACGGTTTCATCAATACTAATACCTCGAACAAAAAGTTTTATTGATGTTCCGGCTTCGGCAAAACCAACTACATTAATTTGGGCCGAAAAAGTCGCTTCCGGTAGTGGATTTAATCGAGGCGGTCGTGGGGCTAACTTATCTTGCTTTTCCACCGGTTGATCGCTCGAGCTAATATTACCAATAAAAGTAGCCATGTTAATCAAGCCGGGTAACCCAAACTTAACCAGCAAAACCAAACTCAAAAAAATCAAAAACAAGTACTTAACTGCTTGACTCAAACTCTCCTTCTCCCTTTTTCTTTGCAATCTGGTTTTACTTCTACCCATATATCTTATTCTATCAAAAACCTATATCAGAATACAAAACTTTTTTTAAACTATTCTCAATCCCTTGTTTAATATATGGCAAAACATT
>JBDRQW010000076.1:0-2062 GCA_043826085.1 Candidatus Beckwithbacteria bacterium
CTTTGACCCAGGAGTTTAGAGATAAGAATTTTTCGTAGGTTTTGTTTTTGCTATATAAGGGTTTGATTTGGCAGACTTCGTGGGCGGTGTAAAGATTCTGCCGAGATTTTGGGATAGCTAGGGCTGATTCGTCTAGAAAGAGGTTGAGGCAGATTTTGTCCATTTTTGATATAGAAGGTTCGGAACTATCAGAAAATACCAAGGTTCGAAACTCTGGAACATCTAAAAGTTCCGAACCAACGGACTTTGAAGTTCCGAACCAACGAGGCCTGGTAGGACGACGACGAGACTTTAAAAGCTCGAGGATGAGAATGGTTAATAAACGAGTGGGCCAAAGGCGGTTGGTTTTGGTAACAATCATTAGGTCAATATCGTCGTTTTTATCTGAGTTGTTCATGGCAAGAGCTCCGGTAACAGCAATTAATTTAACACTGGGAATAAAACTTAATATCTTAGCTATTTTTCTGGCTTTTTTAAACTTTAATTGACTAAAGTGCTGGCGTTGGCGGCGGAGTTTGACGAGATGAGAGCGGTTGGGAAGGTGGAAGAAAAAGGAGGTTTTCCCAACCAAAGGTTCCGAACTAGTCCCTCGACTCTGCTCGGGATCGCAAGAGTACTTGCTGAAGTTCGGAACCATTTGTCCTTTAATTAGCCACTTATTGATTTCTTTTTTGGTTAAGGGATAGTCGAAGATGTCAGCGTAGGCGAGGGTTGCTAGAAAATTCGGAACCATACTACTTTGAAAGACCGTATTGAGACAGGACTTGAGTTACTCCTTGAGTTAGGCTTTGAGTGATGGTTTTTTCCGAATCTTGTTTTAAGTAAGAGTTAATGGCGTCTTCATAATATTTTATTAGTTTGTCGTTGATGCCATTGTCAAAAGTTCTTGAGGCTAGGGGCCATGATTGAGCAGAGATAGCTTGAGATAAGATAGCCCCAACATAAGGATCGGCTTGAAGATTTGAAGCCATATCTTGACGGCTATAGGGTTCACCAAAAAGTCTGGTTTGGGAAGCTACGGAGAACATTTTGGCTAAAACTTCTTTAGTGCTTAGATACTTTAAGAATTCCCAAGCGGCTTGGGACTGAGTGGAGTTTTTAGAAACTCCTTCAATCCAGTAAGTGGCCCAAGCAATGTTGGTCCCAGGTAATTGGGGGGCAGGATAAAGTTTGAAGTTAAGATTGGGATTAATGGCTTTTACTTCTAAAGCTCTCCAAGAAGGGGCAATAAACATGGCCACTTTTTCGGTGGCAAAGGAATAAGTTGAGGGTGGCAGAGTAGTATCCCAGCTTTTGTCTTGAGTGGCAAAAAGGGTATAAAACTGCATAGCGGAATTAACAGCTTCGGAATCCGGTTGACCGGGATCACCACCATTTTGAAGAATCATTAAACCTAAAATGTCTGAAAAATTATCTACATTATTGGTTGTCCCTAGAGCAATTCCGCCACGAATTAGTTTTTTGCCGGTTTCATCAAATTGTCGAAGCTTAAAGGCAGTTTGACGAAGGTTGTTCCAGGTAGTGGGGACTTTTAGGTCAGGCATAGAGGCAAAGATATCTTGGTTTATATAGAGGGCGAGAGTGTCAAATTCCAGGGGAATTCCATAGTAACGACCGCCGGAAAAAACATCTTTTTTGACGACCGGATAAAAAGTGGAGTCAAATTCATTGTTTGAGTAAATAGTTTCAGGCATAGGGGAAAGGTCGGCCTTGAGCATTGGTAGCCAGGTGTTGTGATATCTAAAAATATCGGGGCCATCACCTTTAGCTAGAGCCGATTGAAGACGCTCTCGATAATCTTGGTGAGATTGCATAATGTATTGAATATTGATGTTTGGGTTGGTAACTTGATAATCACTGATTATTTGAGAGATAACGCTTTCCGGTTCCCAAAGCCCCCAGTATTTTAATGAAATAATTTCCGGCTCTTTTGGTTTTGAAAATTTTGGAATAATTACTTTAGTAACTAGGAGAAATAAGAGAATGATAACTCCAAGGCCAATTAAGATGGGTAGAATTTTTTTGAAGATTGGATCTACGACTTGAGCCGGTTCCCCTGCTT
>JBDRQW010000077.1:0-13571 GCA_043826085.1 Candidatus Beckwithbacteria bacterium
TCAAAAACCGAAACTTCTCCCGCTAATAATTCCACGACGCTGCATAAACTGGAGATTCCTAAAAATGATTTAATAATCAATGCCGATGGGTATTTTGCTTTTTCCCAAGAATCTTTCTTTGATCCTGAGCCAATAAAAACAGTTGATCTATCCAAAGTTACAGATATTGACAAAATCGATTACATTGTTGGCAATTACAATGCAGCTAAAAAAGAGGGTGAGTGGTATACGGCTCAAGCCTACTTTGATTCCAAAGATATTATAATTGATGGTGATAATTTATATTTCTCTCTTGAGTCGCCGGGACTAAGTAGTTATGGCGGGGAAATTACTATAGATAGCCTGGAAGTAACGGTTAAAAAACCCGGCTGGTTTTCCAAACCAGAACCAATAAAAGAGTCTGTATCTGCTACTGACCAAAAACAAAATATTATTGAAAAAATAAAGGAATGGACAGAAAATCAGCTCAATGGGGTTAAAACCAAGTATAACAATGTTAAATCTTGGTTTAAAGATAAATATAGCCAAATTTTTAAGAAAAAGGACAAAGATGATTCAGAAAAGGACGATAAGACTGACGAGGATAAAAGCTTTATTATAGTAAAATCATCACCTAGCCCAACACCGTCTCCGCTTCCTTCACCTTCGCCAATCCAAAAAATTACCACCTTTGTTAGAATCCTTAATGGCGGGGCCGGTAAGGGCGGAGCCGGAGAGTTTGCCAAAGTGTTAGAAACAGCCGGTTTTACTAATGTGATAGCTGATAATGCTGATAAAGAAGATTATAAAAATGCCATTATTCGTTATCGAATTGAAGATGAAAAAACAGCTAGTAAGTTGGAAGACTTGTTAAAAAAAGACTACAAGATTATAGATAAGCAGAAAATTGCCACTACCAGTGCAGGTATTGTAGTGATAATTGGGGAAAAGTAATATAATGTATTGGTATGAGCCAAAAAAACAAAACCAAACTACAAAAGGCTTACCTAAAATTTCGCACGGCTAAAAAGAAATCAAACGTGTTGGCATTTTTTAATGGTTTAATTCCGGAAATTGTCTTTCGCACTACTAAGCTTGAGGGCGAACCGGTTACTCGCAAAATGGTTGCCTCTTTGCTTAAATGAAGCAAACTTCAACCAAGCCAAAAGGCGCCACTTCATATAAAGAAACTAAGTTTGGGATTATTCCCCGTTCAAGGCTATTAAAAATGGAGATTGAAGGCACCAAAAAAGGGCTGAATTTTATTTTTAAACTGGTAAATAAAGATAAAAGTATTGAAATTACGCCGGAACTTATCTGTCAATTACATCAAAAAGCTTTTGGTTGGATTTTCCCAAAATGGGAAGGTAAATATCGAAAAATTCAAGTTACGGTCTCCGGAAAGGAAGCGCCGTCATTTTATCTTGTTCCGGAAATGATGATGAATTTATGCGAAGATTTGAAAACAAGATTACGACATCTGCCAAAAAGGGCAGAAAAATCTTTCATTATTGAAGCGGTTAAATTATTGGCTTGGTTTCAACATAAATTTGTTTTTATCCACCCCTTTCAAGACTACAACGGCCGTATGGCTAGAATGTTAACGATTCTTCTATTACTTAAGTTAAAACTGCCTCCAACAGAAATTAAGGTAGAGAAAAAAACTGATAGATATCGTTATATTAAAGCCATGCAAAAAGCAGATGCCGGAGATATTTCCCTATTGGAAAATATTATTAGTGAAACCTTCTTGGAAGGCTTAAAAGCCTGGTCAAGTTAAAGTTTAAAATTGTAGTAATAATTGGGGAGAAGTAAGTACAAAAACAAAGATTTAGTATTTAAGCTCGATTTTCCATTTTTTGTTTAATAAATTGAGGGAAAAGAAGTATGTGATTAACTTGATTTGGATTCACAAGAAATAATTTTACTTCCCGTTGCATGACTTTTAAATCCATTTTTGAAGTATAAGTCATAATATTTTCTAGCATTTTTTGGAGCGATTTACCAGAAATTTTTTTAAGATAATCTTCATTTGGTTCAGTCATACCCCAGAGCCAAATCACATCATATAAATCTCGACCTTTTGAGCGTTTGCGCTGGATAATGGTTAGAAGTTTTTTAGACAAAATAATGTCAGGGGGTGTGACATTAATATTTCGAAAAATACTATAATTGTTGAGCAAGTAATCAGTTGCAACAAAATCACTTACTTGAGATGCGTCAACTTTTATTAATATTTTTTCTTCTTTGTGGCCAGATAGTCCCAATTCATGTAAAATGTAAGGAAATTTTATATGGCAATGATATGCGTCTTTATGAATAAGACGAAATTCTATTGAAAACCCTTTATTTTCCATATCTCTTATCACTCTAGTTAACAATTCATCAAAATTAGTAATTGTTTTTACATCAAAATCCAAATCTTCTGAAAATTTTTGACCGCCGTACACTACCCTAATAGCCGTTCCTCCCATAAAACTAAAATTTTCACTCCCTTTTTGTTTAAAAATGCTATCAAGCAACTCATGTTGACAATACTCAACCAAAGCATGCTTATTAAAAGTTTTTAAACCGGTAAAGTTAGTGATTTGTTTAAGGTTAAGCATTTTGATTTCTGAGCAATTTTATTATTCTAATTATCCTAGAGGGGAATAATTGAGAATAAAGATCAATTTTTTTTTGATTTAAGCTATAAAATGTCGTCATGTCTATTCGTAGTCCTTTAATATCTTCAATATTTTTATATTGAGTGTGTAAATAGAAAAAGTCTAGAATTGCTTTTTCTGGTTCTGCAATAAGATATGGGCGGAAAAAACCTGACTGTTGAGTATAACCAAAGTATAAATCCGGTTTAATGTGTTGGTAGCTAAAATAACCTAAATATGTATTATGAGTACGAGTATTTTTGGTAGTTATACAAGTAGTGGCAAAAATTACCTCTGGAATTAAATTATATTTAAATAAAGCAGATTCAAGAGATATATAGCTTGGCTCAATAACAACTGCGGATAATTCCTCTGAAGTTATTTTGTCCTTAGCATCATTGAAAAGATAAACCCCACCACGAATTTTTGTAATGTAATCTTGTTTTTGCCACATTGTCAATTGAGAGGGGGTGATATCGGTTGCCAACAAACGAATATCTTGAGAAGTAAATATTGGTGTCTTAAACACTTGTCGAAAGTCAATATATCTCATAGATTTATAAATTTTTATAAATTGATGAGATCATTATGATGTTTTTATAAAACATTGTCAATAATTAATTATTTAAAAAAAGCAAAAACTGTATTGGGGAGAAGTAAACCTAAAATAGAAAAAGACGGAAATTCAGTCTTGAAAATGATTGTTTGGCATGTCTGCTATACTTAACTATAATAAATATGAACAAAGCTTTGATAAAAACTATTTTAATGGCATCCAAAAATTTGTTTACCGGCCTATTAATTGTTTATTTGGTTTTGTTTCTTTTGGAAGTGGTTCTGCCAGGCTTTATCAGTAATAATTTTAACTTAAACTGGGTCTTGGGAGCAGTGATGGTTTTGGGAGTTTTGGCGGCTTTTGCGCCGGAAGAAGACGTTGAAGAAAAAGTTGAAAAACTGAAAAAGACTGATTATTTAATCTTTATCGGTTTGGGCGTAATTGGAGGATTACTCATGTTTTATAAAAGTGATCTAACCATCTTGCCAAGAATTATTCTAGCCGTTGTTAGCACCATCTTAATCAGTGGCTTTTCCTTGTTGTTATTGGTTATGGATGATAAAGAAACAATTGAAGAAGAAGTAATCACTGAAGGGGAGACACCCTCTAAAGTAACAAAAATTCAACTTAAGCTTGAATTTAAAAAAATAATTCATTTAATAAAACAAAGGTTAACTGGTTTCAGACGAGTGTTTTTAAAACCAGTCAGTCTACCGGCAGGAGCTCTTTTAATTATTTTGATATTATTTGGAGCAAGTTTTATACGGCCGGTTAAAGAGTCAGAGGAGGAAACCGGCAAGATTCAAGAAATTGTTAAGGAAATAAGTGATAATCAGTTAAAAGAGCCGGCAGTGGCCCCATTTTTAGCTGAAGAATTCAGTTATGTTCCAAGCCTGGGTCCGACTGACCAGCAAATGAGTGAGGCTTTAATTACCGTTCTAAATGGCAATACTCAGGTGGGGTCGGCTTCAGCCATGGCTAGTTATTTAAGAGATCGAGATTTTAAAATCAGCACCATTGCCGATGCTGATAAACACGATTATCAAAATGCCATTGTCCGGTTCACTCCCGAACAGCAAATGATAGCTAATTATTTGATTCAAGTAGTCAAAAACATCTATCCGATCGTTGAGGCCGGACCAACCGCCACTGATTCCGGTGAGATTATTTTAATTTTAGGAAATCTAAATCCATGATCTTGCTGATCAATAATGTTGTCTAAATATATGTCAAGTCAAATTAAAATACCTACCAAGGAATCAGATATTGTGGAGCTTAAAACTATTAGTGACAACAACTTGCCTAAGAATATATGGGAACAAATTTCAGCCTTTAGTAATGGCGAATATAGAGATCTTAACAATATGACAGAGGTGGGTGACGATAGGAAAGCCAAACGAGAATTGGTAAGAATGGTAGATTTAGATTTATTAAAGAAAGCTGGCGCTAGACGAAATAGAAAATATATTTCTTCGGGTACTGTATAAGTTATCGACGGTTATCGACGCCCCTAGTTTATTCAGTATAATATTGCATTCATAGATCAAGCATGATAATATTAGACTAATTATTAGACTGATTTTAGACTGATTATTAGACTGATTTTATGAATACGCCTGTTGCTCAACATCCATTTAAAAAAGGCTTTATTGCAGCTTTTACAATTACTTTTGATATGCTGCCTTTTACTGATAAAGAGATGGAGCTGTATGACCAAAAATTGACTCAATTTGAACAATTTTTTTTAAATCCGGATATTGAAAAACATCTGATTAGCAAAAATGAACTATTGACGTCTTTTGCTATTTCTAAAGCAGAATTATCAAGCCTGACCTATAAAGAAGCTCAAGATGTCTATGGTTTGGTCCTGACTAACCCTGATTATGATTTTGTAGCGGAGAAGCTTAAAAAAGCCAAAAAATTGACCAGTAAAGATTATGACAAACTGGAGTTCTTTAACATTGCCAAAACTTTCCGATTTTTAAACCAAAATCCATTCTCAGTTGAAGATTTAAATCCCCAACTGATTAAAGACCTACATCGAAAACTGACTCAAGGGTTGGATATTTTTAAAGATCATCTGACTGAATTTACAGTCTATAAATCCGGCAGTTGGCGCGATAATGATGAAATCCGGGTCGGAAACTATGCCCCCGCTCCGTATAAAGAAATTGAAGTTGGAGTTAAAGAATTGATAAACTGGCTGAAAAATAACCGGAATATCACCGGCCTGGCCGTCTTTCATACGGCATTATACGGCCTGCATCCTTTTAATAACGGCAATAAACGCGTTTGCCGGATTACTGAACACATTCTACTGAGACAATTAGGCATGAACCAGAAAAATCTTTACAGCACTTCATATTATTTTCATAAGGAAAAACCGCGATATTACAAATATCTGCTTTATTCCTTGGAGCGTAAGAATTTGAATCATTTTGTTTCGTTTATCCAGGAAGCGATCATGTTTTCGATGATTTCCGTGATCAAAACCAGCCTAGAAGCCAAGAGGGACGAATATCTTAAGAAACAAACAACAGATTTAACCGTGATAAACATCACTAAACCGTTAATCAAACGAAAAGAGCTGCAGTTTAAACATCTATTTAAACCCGCGGCTAAAAAGATGGCCCGCCAAACCTTTGTGACCTATCTGCAAAAAGCGGTTGATAATCAAATCATTATTAAAAGAAAAATGGGGCGGTCAACTTTTTATAGTTTGAATCTGGAAATTCCTGAAGAAAAAACCATCAGCGAGTGGTTAGCCTTTTTCAAAAAAAAGTTAGGATATATTCCTGATGAATTCTCGCTGGTTTGAGATAATACAATGTTAATTTTAATACTGACTGGCTTTATTTTACTAAGACTGCTCCCTAATTTAATTTATCAAGTGCCGACCGGCTATGATGCCGGGATATATCTTTATCTTTTTAAAATTTTCCCGCAAATCCCTCAGTGGCAAAAACTGGGGTTTTCGCCCGGACTGTTTTATTTAACCTGGCCTTTGGTAAAATTAGGCATTTCTCCAGAATCGATCTTAGTCCCGATGCAAATTCTTTCCGGAATATTTTTATTTGGCTGTCTATATTTTGTGGTAAAAAAACTGATTGATAAGAAAACAGCTCTCTTGGCAGTCTTTTTGCTGACAATATCGGCGGTGCAATTTCGGGCTTTTTGGTATTTTTATGTAAAAAATGTTTTTGCTTTAGGCTTAATGATCTTAAGTTTATATTTCTTAAGCCAAAAAAAATTAATCAAATGTTTAAGTTTTGTCTTGTTAACCGCTATATTTCATTTAGCCACATTTTTAATGCTGGTTTTGACTATTGTAATTAGCGGAGTTTTTACTAAAGACAAAGGTTTTTATTTAAAAATCCTGGTTGGCGGGCTATTATTGGGAGGTTTGGCATATTTAACTAACTGGCAGTTGGCGATTAAACCGTTTTTACAACCGATGCTAACCATGAATAAAAATAATAGCGGCTCGTTTTATAGTCTAGGAGTGTCGTTTTTACTAACGGTTTTATATCTGCCATTGTCAATTTACGGCTTAAGTTTTGTTGGAAAAAACAAGTCAAACTTAAAACCATTTTTTACGGGAACGATTGTTATTCTGGCCTGGGTAACATTGAGGCTTTTCTTTTACAACCGGTTTTTTATCACCTTAGACATTTTATTAATTTTTTGGGCGGCGATTGGATTAAATAAACTCATGGAAAAATATAAACAGTATAAAGATTGGTGGCAGTTTTATCTTGGTATTTTGGCAGTATTTATCATCGGTTTTGTGTGTAAAACCGGCCAGCCATTGATCGCCAAGCAGGTATTAAACGAAATAAAACATCTAGAGGTTGAACCTAATGCAACCATCTTATCTACCGGTAAAGGCGATGCCGCCTGGCTAATGGGTTATACTAACCAGCCGGTGATAGCCTGGAAATACGGAGGGGAGGATCAGTACTGGACCCATGAACAATGGCAGTTAGCTTTAAGTCAAACAGAAATCAACGAGAAGAATGAATTGTTTAAACTTTTACCCCAGCCGATGTATTTGTTTATCAATGATATTAATCTAGCCCGCTGGCTCGAGTTGCAACAACCGCCTTGTTTTGAACCCAAAAGCCTGCATTTTTATAAGTTTGTTTGTCAAGAATCGACCGATTAATAACTTCAATGCTATGATATAAATCATATGTTTAACAACAGTCTGGTTTCTATTATCTTACCTACCTATAACGAAGCCGGTAATATTGACAAGTTAATAAAAACCTTAATCGATCAACTTAAATTCATGGGTTTAAGCCTTAAAATAATTGTTGTTGACGATAATAGTCCTGACGGCACCGCTGATAAAGTTAGCCAACTTATTGACCAAAAACTTCCAGTCAAATTATTCATCAGAAAAAATCAACGTGGGCTAGCCACTGCAATTCTTCATGGAATCACTCACTCAACTGGGAAAATAATTGTGATTATGGATACTGACTTTAACCATCAGCCAAAAGACGTGCCTCGTTTACTCAAACCCATTATAAATAATGAGGCGGACTTGGTTATTGGTTCTCGCTATATTAAAGGTGGGGGAATGCACCTTACTGAAGCGGGAACTTTTCAATTTCTAGCTTCAAAGTACGGCAATTTATTAGTCAACAAAGCATTGCTTCAACTTCCGATTAATGAGTCTCTTTCAGGCTTTCTAGCGTTTAAAAGATCCATATTTAAAGGTCTAGATTTGAAAAAAATATTTACAGGTTATGGTGAGTACTGTATTTCACTTCTTTATAATGTCTATAAAAAAGGATTCCGTATCAATGAAGTCTCAGTTGTCTACGGCAAGCGTCAATATGGACAAAGCAAAAGTAAGTTGTTGTTGATGACAATTGATTACTTTAAAACTGCCATTAAACTTAAGTTTTTTTAAACTAACATAGAGATTATTATGAAAATCAAAAAACAAGCAAAAAAGGTAATAATTTTACTCAGCGTTGTTCTTGGATTATTTTTATTAATCCACAACGCTATCTACTATGAATACATTGGTGGTTACAACTCCATGGCCCACATGAACTACTCAAAAATTGTTAGTCATCAATATAGATTTCCAACCTACCAAGAGTCATATGAAAACTACAATCCTCCTTTATTCCATTTAGTTTCTGGATTAATCGGTCGCTTAACCATGAAGATTACCGGCTTAGATTTTTACACCAGCTTAAATGTCTACAAAATTGTTGGAGTCTTGCTTGCCATAGGTAGTTTATATTTTTGGTACAAAATTATTAGCACTTTAAAGCCAAAGAAAGATAGCCTTAAAGCAGTATTTATTATTCTCGTCTTTTCTCTTCCCGTTTTTCACAAGATGGCTGTCATGTTTAACACAGAATTACCCTTAATGTTTTTATACAGTCTTACTTTTTGGTTTCTTATTACTAAATACTACAAACATCCGTCACTTAAATCTACAATTATTCTATCCCTACTTACCTCAACCGCTTTATTAATCCGTATGTCATCTCTAACTTTAATGGCCAGTATATTTGCCGGTATTTTTGGCTTAGGTTTGTTAAAGAAAATATCTTGGAAAAAAGTATTAAAATATTTATTTATTTTTTTGACAATAATTTCTATCACCACTAGTTGGTTTTATATTGGTAGAAGAGATAAAGATATCTATAAAGCCGGTCGAGTTTCTGAACCAGACATTCCTTTTTGGCAACGCCAGCCAATCGAGTTTTATACCTACATTCCCTTTAAATTTATGATGACTTATCCAATTAGATTATCACAGCCCCTAAATCACCTTATCCCTATCTACTACTCTGAATTTTGGGGAGACTTTTGGAATTATTACTCTCAAAGGCGCTTTGGAGTTAGTGTTGAGGCAAGAAGAAATGATCACTATGTTACCACCCCTCAAAGAGTGGCCAGTCTTGCTTTGCAAAATCAAGTTAATCTACCCCTCACTGTTATTATGTTGTTAGGCTTTATTTATCTAAATTTAAGAGTAATCAGGGGATTGTTCTCTAAGTCAAAATCAGAACTATGGTTAGTAGAGGCAGTCTTCTTATGTGTTAGTTTCCTGACCTGGGGAGGATTTCTTATAATGAATGTCAAGTACCCAAACTGGAAAAGTGATGCTGTCAAACCCTCTTATATGTTAAATATTATTCCTATTTTTATTTATTCTGGCATTATTTTTCTCTTCAATATAATAAAGAAATCTAAATATATTTTCTACCCAGTTTTAACTTGGTTGTCTTTATCAACGGCAATCAATCTTTGGTGGGCTTACTATTAATACTCTCTTTAATTTGAAGTAAACCCCTAAAAGCGGTTAGAAATTCTTTAATAGTAGCATTTGATTTTTCCATGAACTTACTAACAAACACACTTGGAACTTCAATTAGTTCAAATCCTTTTTGATAAAGTAAGTAAGCTGATTCAGATAAAACCATGTAACCTTGATTAATAAATTGATGGTTTAAAAGTACCTTAATTGCCTTTTTCTGATAGCAACGATATCCATTAGTATTATCACGTAAGGGTAATTTAAGAACCAATCTCACCAGTAAATTAGATACTCGACTGGCTATATGTCTTTTTATAGGCCAATTGACAATTTTGCTTTTACTCAAATATCTTGAAGCCAAGATAATATTATTACTTTTAGACATTGAGATTAATTGCTTGAGTTCTTTGGGTTCGTGGGATAGATCAGCATCCATTTCAATATAAATATCAGAGTTATAATGTTTAAAAGCATATTTAAATCCGGCCATTACCGCTGATCCTCTACCACCTTTGCCAGTTCTTACTATTAAATGTAGATTTTTATACCTTTTTAACAAAGGTTTAACCAAGTTAGCTGTTTTATCTGGAGAATTATCATCTACAACTATTACCATTCCTTGAGGTAGAATGCTAAAAATAATAGAAATCAATTGCTTGATTGACTTGCTTTCGTTATAGGTGGGGATTACGATAACTGTTTTCATAAAGGTATTATAGTTTTATCAGGGGATATAATCAAAATCACGAAAAACAGCTAACCAACTTTTCCACCCTTTTCTAAAGCTTTAACTACACTAGGTTTTAATCTCCACATATTCTTTCGCTTTTCTAAAATATTTTTATTAGCAAATTTATCTACAATTGTCCAAAACTGTTTTTTAGTTATTCCAATAAAATTTACAAAATCAGTTAGCATTTTATCATCCAAAATATGTTCATTCTTTTTTACTAATGAAACAGCCCTCTTTCTACTTAATTTTCCCGATCTTATCCATTGGCTTAAAATGTCTGTATGGTGTTGATGCCCAAATTTAGGAAATTTTAACCAACCATGTACATTATAGCCAACAGTATCTATCTGTTCATAACTCTCAGCTTGGCCTTTTCTAATCCACTCTTTCTCTAAAGTATTAAATCCATACTTTTTAGCTATCTTTAGATTTCTTAAACCATCCCAAGGTTCAAAATAACTTAGATAAATTGGCTTAAGCTTAGCTTTCTTAATCATGTAATTCGAAGGATAGATTAAAGGGTTGAGGTCATTTATCTTAATATCTTTATCTAACCAAACTTTCCATGGGGTTGGTTTCGCTACGTTATTATTAATTTGGCTTAAAGCACTATCTGTTTCATCTGATTGTTCACCGCCATATTCATAACCAACATTTTCTCCATAAACAATCAGCGGAATTTTAAATTTAATAGCTATCTGCATCGGATAACTATAAACAGCTCTATCCCAGTACCAGGTGGGAATCAAACTGTGATTTAAACCTTTTTTAAGCATTTTTTTTGCCAATTTTCTGTTTAGAGTTAAAGTCAACATGTCACAACCAAACCGTTCTTGAATATTTTGTTGGTTTTCTCTTCCAGTCTTTGTCCATGACCAATTATCAATTGACAATAACAAAGGATTCATCTTTAAGCGTTCTTTTAAGGTATAAACTTGATAATGACTGTCTTTTCCCGAACTAACCGCTATAATGCAGTCATAATTATTCCCATTAGAACCCCTATACTGACTTGCTAATTTTTCAAGCTGCTTCCACCTAGCTTCCCAGTTAATCTTTTTCCGCCTTTCATAATTAATACACGGATAACAAACCTCATCTTTAAACTTAATTCCCGGCCTAGTATCCGGCATGACACATTTTTTACAATACTTCATAAGCGTTTTTATTCTCTAATGTATAATCAAGACATGACAAGACTCCTCATTATTACAGAAGACATTGTTAAAATCCAGACCTTAACTGGATTTTTAGGAAAATTGTTCTCTTTTATATATCTTAACTGGTTAAGTTTACGCCTAAAATTTACAGTTTTATTACTAAAACCATTCTATAGAATCACCCTGGTTACCTCTGACTACTTTAAAGTAAGTAAAGTTAAAACTAACTACTACGGTCAACTACTATCTACAGTCAACTACTCAAAAAACCGTCAACTTTATCTTGATATAGTCGAATTGTTACTAAAAGATGTCAAAAACACTCAAGCTTTTAAAACAAAACTAACTATTTACTTAACTTTTCACTACTTTATCTATGCTGAAATCTACGAGCAGCTGATTAAACAAATCAATCCAGATAAAATCCTAACCTTATCAAATAGTTATCACGAACAGACTGCCAGATTTATTGCCGAACAAAAAAATATTAAAACCATTAAATTTCATTTTTTAACCCTAATTAATCTTAGTCATTGGCTCAAGCAATTTTTTCTAAACCGTGAATACCAGCAAAAAAACACTAATTTTATTAACCAATCAAAACTTCAGCCGCCTTCAGTCAAAAAACTGCAACAAGCCACTTTCTTAGGCCTAGATTTTTTTAGACACTTAAAAACCTTAGGATCAATATACCAAGAACTAGAAAAACAAAACCGCAACCCCTGGCTAGTGACTGACATCACAAACCTTAAACAATCTTTATCTAATTTAAAATTATCAAAGGCAAACTACTTATACTTAGCCAGTTTTATAAAAGAACCAATTACCCAAAAAACTTTTAAAAATTTAAATACCAAAGCCAACTTCATCATTAATAATCTACCACGTCCTCAAAACAAAGATTTAAAATCATTTTTTATTAACTTAAGCCCTGTGACCGCAAAACCCATGATCAAACATAGTCTTATTTTATCTGATCTTTATCTTCAAGCAGCCAAACAGTTATTTAAAGTAGCCAAACCCAAAGGATTAGTAGTCATCTCAGATATCAGGTTTAATGAACTAACTTTAAGCTTTTTAAGCAAACAACAACAAGTTAAATCCATATTAGTTTCACCCAACACCTTACTTAGTTTTGATGAACTCAATCCCTATCAATCCACCGATAAAGTAACCGTGGTGGGTAAGTATATCAAACAGAAACTCATCAATCAGGGGCTTAACCCGGATAAGATACACATTGTTGGCGATCCAAGAATAGAAAATTATCGCCAACTTAAACTAGATAAAATCAAAGTTTATAAAACTCTAAAAATCAAACAATCAAAGAAAATTGTTTTACTCATTTCTTTTAGATCCACCTGGATGATCCCCAAAAGCGAAAAAAGAGCTTTTTTTAAATTAGCTTCAATAGCTATTGCTAACCTTCCCAACACAGTTTTAGTAGTCAAGCCCCATCCAACCGAAAAACGATATCGGATTAAAGGGGAGTTAAGAGAGTGGGGAATTACCAATGTAGTTGTTTCAGACAACAATCAACTAGAATTAGTCGACTTACTCAACGCTAGTTCAGTCATTTTGCAAACTTGGTCCATGACCATCTTTGAAGCCATTATGATGAACAAGCCAGTTATTTCTATCAATCCTCACAAAAAAGACTACAACCATTTTTTGCCAGTCTTGGGTTTCGGCGGAGCCAAAGAAGTAAACTCTTTATCAGAATTAAGTAAGTGGTTAACAACCTTTTTAAGAAAAAATCACCCTAAGACCAAACTTCAATTAGAAAAAGCCAAAAAAGCCAGTCAACGCTTTATTAAATCTCCAGATGGAAAAGTAGCTCAAAGAGTAGTTGATCTTCTTTATTAACTTAAAGTCTTTTTTCATTTAAATAACAGTTAAGCCTCCATCTACTACTATATTTTCGCCAGTTACATAACTTGATAAATCAGAAGCCAAGTACAATAAGGCCCCAGAAACCTCATTCTTTTTAGCCATTCTTCCCAAAGGCACTTTTTTTGAGTATTTTTTAACAAAATCTTCTGATTGATTATCATAAATTCCTCCCGGGGTCACACAATTCACTCGAATATTTTTATCGGCATAAAGACTGGCTAAATGTTTAGTCAGGGCAATCACACCACCCTTAGAGGCACTGTAAGCCGCCGGCACTCCCATTGGTTTTCCGGCATACTTTGCTTTTGGATAAAGA
>JBDRQW010000078.1:0-14725 GCA_043826085.1 Candidatus Beckwithbacteria bacterium
ACAGGTTCGTTTATAGCTTATGGTAGAGTTTGGAACAATGGTTTTGCCGAGTGTAAGGCTGACTGTGTTGATGGTCCACCACGATACTTATGCGCTAATGCCCCACTGTGTAAATTAACAGGCACGGTTAAAACAGCGCCAGTTATGAGTTGTGTGAGTTTAACTGGAGATACAAGTATTGAAGTTGGTGATATTGCTACCTTTACCTGTGAAGCGAATTTTTCTTCGGTAAGCCCGGTGGCATATTTTAGATACAAATACATCACTGGTGGCGGAATATATACTACCAGTGAACCAATAGCTTTAAGCGGGACCACGGCCAGTTACGATATTATTATTGATCAAGCTGGAAATTGGATTGTTCAATGTCAAGTTTGCACTGATGATACTGCCAGTAAAAGTTGTACTGTGTGGGGGCAAGCAAATTAAATATGGAAACACCAATCGTTAATCAACCAGTAATCCCACCAACACCGCCCACGTCTAATCCTGTGGCAACCAAAAAGCCAAGTGAGAAAAAGTGGTTATTGTGGGGGTTAATCGGATTTACCGGAATTTTGTTGGTAACGGCGGTAATTTTGTTTATGCAATTAAAAAAACCAACTACCCCACCACTTCCAAAGCCAAAAACTACTACTGTTCCAGTATTACCAGAAGTTAAACAAGTTGAGGGTGAAGGCGTGTGTGAAGTAAATTTTCTTGTTGAGGAACCTGTTTTACCAACACATAATGTTTGTCAAGAAGATGCATGCGTTATTGTAAGTGGTGAAGGAACAGATGAATGTGATAGTGATAGTGATTGTGTTTTACCAAGTCCAAGCCCTTCGCCGTCACCGTCACCTTCACCTGATCCACTAACCTGTTTTAATGAATGTGAAACAGATACTGATTGTGCGGGAGATTTAAGATGCATGATGATTATGGTAACTTATAGATGTGTTAATGCTGACTGTCCTGAAGACGTGGATTGTGTTTGTCCCGGAGAAACACCAAGCTCAAGCCCAAGTACACCACCACTGGCCAGAGAAACAGAAACTCCTCCGGTTGCTTCACCAATTGCCAGAGTAACTCAACCGGAATTACCTGAGGCGGGAGTAAGCGCTCCGGCAATACTGGGAGTGTCACTAGGGTTAATGTTATTAATATTGGGGCTATTGTTTTAAGAAAAAGAAGGTTCCGAACTAAAATTTCGGAAAGTTCGGAACCAACAGACCTTCTTCATTTCCATGAAGGTAACCAGAACCAAAATTTAAGAAAATTACTTGGAATGGGAATGGCTGTATTTAAAGGATAAAAAAAGAGAAAAGATAAAAAAACAATAAATAAAAAACTAATAGTTAATAATTTATTTTTATAAATAGTTTTGGCTAAAATAAGACACAAAAAGGGTAAAGCCGGCAAGTAGTGATGTAAAAAAAGAATTCTGGGAGAGAAAATAAATGGGAGGAAGAGGAGGAGATAGGAGGTGAGGATATAAAAGGAGTCACCTTTTTTGAAAGTTCCGAACCCTAAGGCTCCTAGCCCGCCCCAGAAAATAATGGGGTTACCAAGATTATAGATGTTGGCAATTTTATTAGAAAAATATTGAACATGAAACCAAACTGGACGAATTAATAATGGCCATTGCCAAGCTACTGATTGATAGACATGAGTGGCGGAAAGACCGGTTTGGTACCAATAAATTTGTTGGTGAAGATTGAAAAAATCTTTTAAGGAGTAGCCTAGAAGAAAGTATTGAGAGTAGGAGAGAAGATAGATAGTGAGAGGTAAAAGAAGTAAAAAAACAAAATATTTAAAAATATAAGTTGGCTTTTTTAGTAGTTTTGGGAGAAGAAAAATACTAAAAATTAAATAAAGTAAAAGACTTGACCATTTGGTGGCCAAAGCTAGACCGAGAAAAAGGCCTGTAAAGAAAAGATTTTTGGGGTGACAGGGTCTGACCCTGTCAGTCAGAGTTTTATAGAAAAAGTTGAGGGTGAAGATTATGAAGGTAGTGACAAAAATGTCATTCATAGTAATGCGAGACATTGTTAATTGAAGTCCATCTAGGGAAAATAAAGTGGCTGCCAAAAGTGATATATTTTGGTTCTTGGTGATAGTAAGAGATAAAAAATATAGTGCAAAAATGGAGAGAGTACCAAAAACAGCACTGGGGAAACGCCAAGCAAAACTGTTGTCCCCCAGTAGCTTGATTGAGCCGGCTTGAATCAGTTTAGCTAATGGCGGGTGAAGCCAGTCATAAGCAGTGTCCGGTTCCGGAGATTTAGCAAAAGGATTATAGGTATCAGGATTATTATTAGAGTAAGCTTTGGCAGTAACTACGTGATAAACCTCGTCAAAAATATATCTAGGAGGAGTTGAAAGTCTAAAGGTTCGGAAAATAAAAGCAATTACTAGTAAAATAATAAGCAGATAGTTTTTATTTATTTTTTTCATATGAGTATTGTAGCAATAAATTATTATTTTCTCATTGGATGGATAGTAGGATTAAAAGTAATTGACTGGCTTAAAATTAAAATGAGTATAAGTTTAAAATTAGCCAGTAGTTTGATAGTGGGGACAAGTCTTATAACTACAATAATTTTTTGGCAAAGTTTTTTGATTAAATTTAAATTGGAAAATGTGTTGATAAGTATTACTTTTATGGGATTAATATGCTTATGTGGGAATTTAAAAAACCATTGGTTAAAAAAATTAATTTATAAAATTAAAAAATGTAAAATTAAAAAACATGGAGATTATTTAATAGTTTGGTTGTTTTGGTTGGGAATATTTTTGCTAATCTGGCCAAAAATGCTAGTAATAAAAGAGGCTGGACTTTATGCCGGTTGGATAAATATTTGGGGAGACTGGGCGGCTCATTTAAGTTATGTTAATTCATTTGCTTTGGGTGATAATTTCCCTCCAAAAATGCCGATTTTAGCTAACCATAAATTTTCTTATCCTTTTATGGCTGATTTTTTATCAGCAGTAATGATAAAACTTGGAGGTAATTTAATAGTTGTGATGTTAGGAGGAAGTTTAGTTTTATCAATGATACTGGTAAGTATTTTGATTGAGTTTGGAAAAAATGTTTATAAAACAACTAAGGCAGGAATAATTTTGAGTTGGTTATTTTTACTAAATGGAGGGATAGGTTTTTGGTGGTTTATAAGGCAAACCTATCAGGTTGGGTTAAGGTCGACAATAATGGATCTACCGCTTGAGTATACTCATTTGGAAAAACAGGCTAATATTGAGTGGATTAATATTATTACTTCTCAAGTTGTACCTCAAAGAGGATTTTTAATGGGTTTTCCTTTAGCTATTCTGGCTTATTTGTTGTTGTTTAATTATTTAAAGCAAAAAAAAATTAGACAATTAAAATTAGTGGGTTTAATTTTAATACTATTGCCGTTAATTCATGCTCATTCTTTTGTAGTGGTGAGTTTTGTAGCAGGATTTGTAATGCTGGTGGAGCTGATGGGTTTGCAAGGAAATAAATTAATCAATTGTTTTTTTCAATGGCTATGGTTTTGGTTGTTTGTTTTAGTTCTTGGAGGTGGTCAAATTTTATATTTTTATGGTCCAAGTTTGGGGAAAGAGGAATTTATTAGGTGGGCGCCGGGCTGGCTGGCCAGAAGAGACGGTTCGTGGTGGTGGTTATTTTGGATCAAAAATTTAGGATTAATGTTTGGGTTGATTATTTTAGGAATAAAGCGGGCAAAAAAAGAATTAAGATTATTTTCTATTCCTTTTTGGCTACTTTTTTTAATGGCTAATCTTTGGATATTTCAACCTTGGGAGTGGGATAACACCAAATTACTAGTTCATTGGTATTTGATGGCTAGTTTGCTGGCAACAGGGTTAATAGTCAATTGGTTAAATAAAAAAAATGGGAAGTGGAAAATTTTAGTAATAGGAGTAATTGGAATAAGTGTTTTTTCGGGAGTTTTAGATATAGTTAGATTAACTCAATTTGATAAACGAAAAGTTTTATTTTTTGATAATAGTAAGATTAAGCTGGCTAACTGGGTGGTGGAAAATACTGATAAAAAAGCAGTTTTCTTAACTGCAGAAAATCACGATCACTGGGTTCCCTGTTTAACCGGTAGAAAAGTGATTTTGGGATTTAGTGGTTGGCTGTGGACTTATGGGCTGGATTATTCTCAAGAGCAATTGGAAATAAAACAAATATATGCAGGTAATTATCAAACCATAAAACTGTTAATAAAAAATAAAGTTGATTATATAGTGATTGGCCCAGAGGAAAGAGATAGATTCAAAAATTTGAATGAAGGATTTTTTGAAAATAATCTTAAAAAGATTTACGAACTAGAAAGTAGAAAAATTTTCCAGGTACGGAACCTGGAAAATTAATGCTATACTGATATAATGCCAAGTGAATATTACAATCGTAATTTTAGACCACAATATTTCTATCATATATTTAATCGTGGGGCATATAAAAATAAAATATTTCTTAATAAATCTGACTATGAAATTTTTACCTCTATTCTCTCGTATTATCTACTTTATCCCAAAACAAGAAATTTTGCTTACCAGAAAAAAGTAAATAAATTCCAGGTACGGAACCTGGAAAAAGAGCAAACTGTACATTTAGTGGCCTATTGTTTAATGCCCAATCATTTTCATTTACTTTTAAGGCAACTGCCAAATGCAACTAAAAAAACCAATATTTCTAATTTAATGAAAAGATTATCAATAACTTACGCAATGTATTTTCAAAATAAATATGATCATGCCGGCACTTTATTCCAAGGCAAATTCAAAAATACTACAGTTGAAACGGATGAACAATTGCTGTTTTTATCTAGATATATCCATACTAACCCTAAAAAACTAACTAAACAGTTGGGTAATTATTTATTTTCTTCTTACCCTGTTTATATAAATAAAGTAAAGTCTCTCAAATGGATTCAATCTAAGTATATACTTAGATTGAATAAAGACTATAAAAGTTTTGTTGAACTACCTCTTAAGGATAAAGAAATTACCAAGATAGAGAAGTTAGTCCTGGAGTAAATTCCAGGTACGGAACCTGGAATTTACTGATTTTGATAGATGACTTCTTGGACATATTCAAAGACAGGTTCCCAATTATTATTAGTTGGAATTAAAACCCATTGACCATAGAGTGAGGATGGTGGGTTATATAAAAGAGCCGGAATATCTTCTGACTCACTCCCTTGATCGATAATACCTGTTCTGATGTTGGTTTGGTCTAGCTTAATCCCCAATTTAAATAGATCCAAATAAGCCATTGACGGTATGTCTGTTTTAATTGATTGGTTAAAAACATTTTTTAAAGCCTCAAGCTTTTTAAAGTTAAAGAGAATATTAGCTTTTAAGAGCTTGTCTTTGAGTGAAAGAATTATTCTTTGTTGGCGCTGAGATCTAGCATAGTCAGTGCCTTCTATACCTTCGGCATGACGAGAGCGAACATATTTTAAAGCAATATCTCCATCCATAGTTTGTTGACCTGATTTAAATTCCAAGATTTCATAACGATCTTTTTCCGGCATAATACTTTCTTTGCCGGGAATGGGATATTGATTGTCAATAAAACTGTGTGGAACATTAACTGAGATACCACCAACAATATCAATAGCTTCTTTAAATCCCGAAAAGTCCAGTAAAACTGCATAGTGAACCGGTTGATTAATAATTTCAGAAACTGCTGATTTAGCTAAAATTAAGCCACCACCGACTTGCTTGACTTCTCCGAATTGATAGACTTTATTTAGTTTGACACTTAGAGATTCTACCCATATATCTCTGGGAAGTGAGATTAAAACAGTATCAGCGGTGGTTTTGTTAATCGAAATAAGCATGATACTGTCGGTTAGATCGGCACCATCATGATTGCCACCACCAATTCCCAGAAGTAAAATGTTAGTTCTATTATTGGAAGAATTTAAATACTGAATACTGGGATTGATAATAGAAATTATTGTTTTAGGAACTAAAAATGATTTTTTAAAAAGACTAAAAGCTTTTGGAGTAAGCCAAATAAAAATAAAAATAACAGTGGCAATGGCAGTAAGATAACTAAGTGGCTTAAATAACCATAGGTGTTTGTAAAATTTACGCTTAAGTTTTGACATAAAATGAATCCACCACAGGCGGAAAGCTATGTTATGATTTTAACATGATCGAGAGCATGCTTAAAGACCTTAATACCGAACAAAGATTGGCAGTAACTTTTGGCGAGGGACCATTATTGATTTTAGCCGGAGCCGGTAGCGGTAAAACTAGAGCTTTAACTTATCGAGCGGCCTATCTTCTTTTGGAGAAAGAAGTGACAGCAGAAAGAATTTTATTGGTAACTTTTACAAATAAAGCAGCCGGTGAGATGAAAGAGAGAATTAAAAATCTGGTTGGTGATAAAAATTTACCATTTGCTGGCACTTTTCATAGTTTTTGTGCAAAACTACTTCGAAAGTATGGAGGCAAAATTAATATTCCCGGGGGATTTACTATTTATGATGAGAGTGATTCTTTGGAGGCAATTAAACAAGCTTTGATAAATTTAGATATTTCCGTAAAGGATTATAAACCGCGGGCGATTAAGGCGAGTATTTCCGGAGCTAAAAATGAGTTAATTTCGGCTCTTGAGTATAGCCAATATAAACAAGGATCTTTTCAGGAAGTTGTGGCGAGGGTTTATATTGAATATCAAAGACTACTAAAACAATATGATGCCTTGGATTTTGATGATTTGTTGTTTATGGTAGTTAAACTTTTGAAACAAGAGAAGGAGGTGCTTAATAAATTAAGAGATCAATTTAGGTATGTTTTGGTTGACGAGTATCAAGACACTAATAAAGCTCAGTATGATCTAACTAAGATGTTAGCCTCGAAGTGGAAAAATCTGTGTGCCGTCGGTGATTTTTCTCAATCAATTTACTCGTTTCGCGGGGCTGACTTTAGAAATTTAAAGAAGTTAAAAAAAGACTTTCCAAACTTAACAATAATTAACTTGGAACAAAATTATCGTTCTAGTAAAAATATATTGAGCGCGGCTAATCAGGTAATTGAAAAAAATACTTCCCATCCGATTTTAAAGTTATGGACTGAGGCTGAGGAGGGTGAAAAATTAAAAGTTTATGAGGCTGGAAACGAAAAAGAAGAGGCAGGATTTATTGTAGAAACTATAAAAAAATCCGGAGTTAAATTATTGGATATAGCTATTTTGTATCGAACTAATGCTCAATCCAGGGTGATCGAGGAGGCCTTGATAAAAGGTTCTATTGCTTACACTTTAGTTGGGGGAACCAGATTTTACTCGAGGACAGAAATTAAAGATTGTTTGGCATATTTAAGATTTTTAAATAATCCTAAGGACAGGGTCAGTTATAAACGCTTAGAAAAGATTGGTAAAAAACGGTTGGAAAAATTTCTTAATTGGGTTGAGTCAGAAAAGTATAAAAAAATGAATAGTAGAGAAATTTTAGATAAAACATTGAAGGTGACCGGATATCTAGAGAAATATGATGAGGAAGATGAAGAGGATTTGGTTCGTTTGGAGAATATTAAAGAACTTTCCAGTGTGGCCACTGAGTTTAGAGATTTGACTGAGTTTTTGGAAAATGTGGCCTTGGTTGAACAAACTGATTTAATAAATAAAGAAGAGTCAATAACCTTAATGACTCTTCACGCATCTAAGGGTTTGGAGTTTAAAGTGGTGTTTATGATTGGAATGGAAGAAGGAATGTTTCCTCACTCCAGATCTTTACTTGATAGTCATGAGCTGGAGGAGGAAAGAAGACTTTGTTATGTGGGAATGACTAGAGCTAAAGAAAATCTATATTTTTCTTATGCTAGAAGTCGACTATATTTTGGATCTTTTTTAAATAATTCTGTAAGTCGTTTCTTGGGGGATATTGAAGGAGTTTTTTTTGAAATTATTAATGATATTATTGACCTAGATGATTATTAGAGATATTGCGCAAAACGAATCAGATGCTTTTAATTGTGTATCTACTCACCCATTACAGTCTTTTGAGTGGGGTGAGTTTAGGAGAAAAACTAATGTTAAGGTAATAAGAAAAGGAATTTTTGATGGAAAAAAATTAATGACGCCTATTCAGGTAACAATTCATCCAATTCCAAAAACAAATTATAAGGTTGGTTACTATCCTAAAGGTCCAATGCCTGACGATGATCAAATTAAATTGCTTTATGATATTGGAAAAGAAAATAATTGCATTATGATAAAAATGGAACCGAATATTGGTTCTAAAGTTAGTGAGGATCAACCCAATAATCATGCCTGGAAAACAATTGATGAATTTTTATTAAAACGGGGGTTGAGACCCGGAAGGCCTTTGTTTACCAGACATACTTTTCAAGTTAACTTAAAGGCTTCGGAAGAAGAAATATTGTCTAAAATGCATTCAAAAACAAGGTATAACATTCGTTTGGCAGAAAAAAGAGGAGTTAAGGTGGCCGTTGATAATTCTGATAATAGCTTTCAGTGGTTTTTAAAATTATTGTTTGAACAAACTGTAGAGAGACAAGGTTTTTATGCCCACTCACCAGAATATTTTAAAAAATTATGGGGGGCTTTGAGACCAACGGGGATGGCTCATTTACTTCGAGCTTACTATAAAGATCAAACTTTGGCGGTGTTTATGATTTTTGTGTTTAATAAGATAATTTATTATCCTTATGGGGCTTCAACGAGAGATCATAAGGAGTTGATGGCTCCTAATTTGGTGATGTGGGAGATGATTAGAGAGGGAAAAAGGCTTGGTTGTGAGATGCTTGATATGTGGGGGGCACTAGGGCCAAAACCTGATAAAAAAGATTCGTGGTATGGTTTTCACAAGTTTAAGCAAGGGTATGGCGGTGACTTAATAGAGTTTTTGGGAAGTTATGATGTGGTAATTAATAAGCCACTTTATCCTGTTTATAGAGTGGCGGATTCTTTGAGATGGGGGGCTTTAAAGACAATAGCTTTTATAAAAAGGCAGGTAGGAAATGCAACGAAAAAGTTCATTAAGTAGGGCCAGTGATCTAAGACAGTCAGTGGAGTATGGCAAGTATATGGAGAGTCTTTCGTGGTTGGTAAAAGACGGGGTGTTTTTAAAAAAAATTCCGTTGATCCCCTTTTACTTTGCTAAATATCAGCGACCAAGATGGCCTTTGGATGTTAAAAAGTTTATTAAATTGCTAAAAAATAACCGAGTAATTTTGGCCGTAGTTGAACCGGATTTATCTTTTAAGATTGATGATATGGATGAGTTTAAAAAAATTGGTTTTAAAAAAAGTGTTCCGATGCTACCCAGTAAAACTATTTGGCTTGATTTAAATAAAAGTGAGAGTGAGTTACTTAGTAAAATGCAGGCAAAGACTCGATATAATATTAAAAAATATCGAACTAGGGTTGAAATTGTTTCCGGGGATAAGATAAGTGATGAGCAGTTTAAACATTTTTATGATATTTATAAGAAAAATGCCAAAAGACAGAAATTTTGGGGGGCTAAAGAGAGTGAATTAAAAAATTTAATTAGATGTTTTTTAAAAAAAGCTTACTTGTTGCTGGCAAATGAGGGAGGGTTGTTGCTTTTAATTCATGATGGAGTGGCTTATTATTCCCATAATGCCTCAAGTGTTATGGGTAAAAAGAAGTTTGTCCCGACTACACTAACTTGGGAGGCAATTAGGCTGGCTAAAAAATTAGGATGTAAGCGATTTGATTTTGAAGGAATTAGTGACAAAAGATATTCGATGACTAAAAAGTGGGATGGTTTTACCAGATTTAAAAAGGGGTTTGGTGGAAAAGAGATAGAATATATTGGGGCTTATCGAAAATTTGACATCAAGAATCTTTATCGATACCAGTGCTTGGATTGAAATAATACTAAAAAATGAAATTTACCATAAACAAATGGCTGGATATTTTCTTACCGCTAATAAAAAGGGTGCTAAATTTTTTACTTGTGATTATGTTTTAGATGAGGCTTGGACAAGATTGATTACCAACCATAGTTTTTTGAGTGCTAAGTTTTTACGAGAAAAAGTCGGTTTTAATGTCCAACCACTATTGGAAAATATTTAAATAAGAAATACCTAACGCCTCAAATTCAGTATTGTATCCTTTATTTAACCGTTCGCCAGGAACCCCTCCAAACTCAAAACTAAGCAAAAAGGAATTATTAAACTCAATCGCGTCGTTTAAAAAGTGCCTATACATGTGAGTCGTAGATCTATGAACCATATTAATTACACCCAATTTAGGAGAATTAATCAAAGGTTTCCATAAACGACCGGGTGGGCTTTTTATAACTCCATGGGTTGGGAGATAAAAAGGTCCATGTATAAAATACCAACCAGAATTAAAAAAGTCTTCAATACCCGTACCATGTCCAACTATTTTTCCATCCACTGTAACAATTTCATCACCCTCTAAAAATGTCCTATTAAACTTAGGATTTAAATCCCCTGAAGCCATAAGTATCATCCCAACAAACTTACCTTTTCCATGAATATTTGAGGCTGTAAAAATATTAGGTTTTCCATTAATATTTTTTTCTTTATCTTGAGTATAACTTATATTCAAATAACCACTTTCCTCTTTTTTGTATCTTACTTTTGTCCATTTTACAGAAAAAGGAATATTTGAAATAGTTTTATTTCCTTTATTTTTTAAATAAACCTTAACCCCTTTCCAGTAAGGTATAGGCCAAGTAATATAATACTCTTTTGTATTTTCATCGTATCCAAAAAATATAGATCCCGTATACGATTTATCATCTTTTCCCCACGCACTACTAAGAAGTCCGCTAGTCCAATTTGAATTTGAGTTTTTTCTAGACCAATATCTGTCACCAGAAATAATTGTCTCATTATTTTTAACAAATGTATGTCCATCTACTTTTAATAAATTCAAACCCCAAGCACTCTTTAATAAACCACTCCAGTACGAATCAGAACCTGCAGCTCTATACCAATATCTGTCACCAGAAATAATTGTCTCATTACCTTCTAAAGAATAAGATAGTACATCTATATTATTAGTTGGCAATAAAAAACCATTTGTTGATGATTTATTCCAAATTTTAGTTAAACTCTGCTTAATCCACGCATCAGAAATTAAATTTCTATGCCAATATGTGCTATCTTTAATAACAATCTCTAATCCACTGGGCAAAATAGCATAACTATCTATTGCATTACTTGGAGGAATATCTCCCTTGCCAGTAAAATAAGTTGATAATTTCATGCGGTACCATGAATTATTTAATCCAAGCTGATCCCAACTTTCTAAATATGGCTCTCTAATCCAAACAGTATCATCTTTAATAACAATTTCTTTCCCTGTAGGAGCAAAAACATGAGCATCTAATCCATTAACTGGCGGATAAGATAGTACAAAATTATCATCTAAGGACTGGAAAACCATGCGTAATGGTAACTCAACAGAAGCTTTAACAGAATCACCATAATCAACCCTCAACCATAAATTATTAATTGCTTCATTAAATTCAGATGCAGGAAAACTAATTCGTGTTATTGTGCCATAATTATTTTTAGAGAAAATCCTTTTTTCTTCTTCTGTTTTAAGTGTAACTTTTCCAGTCTCACTCATTTGAGAACCAAACACATGCTTATTTCGTGCAGACCAATTGTCTACTGTTTTACCAACCTTGTTTACTGTCCATGTATTGTTATATTCATATTCACGTATATCTTGAATACCTATATTAGAAAAGTTAGTAGAAGATAAAGAATAAGAAATTTGAAAATATTTAGGATGTAAATCACTTAATATTTTAATATTTTTGTTAAAAACAATAGGAATATATGATATCAAGCCACCGCTTGATTGATTTGCACCAGCAATTAAAGGGTAAATAAATTTCTCGTTAATTCCCCCAGCTAAATCATTAAAATCTAAATTAAACGAGGGTTTAGTGTCAATTTGAATCTCAATTTTTGGAACTTTTATATTTCCAGATAACCAAGGCACTGGTTGAGCAAACCATATACGATTTATAACTCCAGCAGATCCGCTTTTATTCAATAAAACCCATTTACCATTCTCTTGTTGTAAATCATTTCCGTCATCTTTATTCCCACCAGTTTTGTCCCATCCTGATTCCATATGCCACTGCCAATCAGTTTTAATAATAGGTAAATAAACAGGATCAATAAAATCCACTGGGCTTCTTCCCTTATTAGAAATACCAATAACTTCTGAAGAATCAGCTAAACTCCGAAAATCAAAAGAATTAGAATTATTCGTCCTTTGCACAGTTACAAAAATCGAAAAAAGCAATAAAAACAAAACAAAAAAAGGAAAATATTTTTTCATCTTCATCTTATTTAAATAATAATATAAAACCCTGCAAATGTCCAACCGCTATTGAAAAATATTTAAGGTTCCGAACCTTAAATATTTTTAGGGAGGCCGTTGGGGTAGCAGTGAGGCAAGTATTCACAACGGTCGCAGTGGGATAATTTATTGGTTTTGGAGAAATTTAGAGAACGGATTTCTTTCATCGCTTTTTTGATGGTTTTTTTGAGATCATTAATATCTGTGTCTGAAATTTTAAAGGTTTCTTTTTTAAACTTGCCTGAGGGATTGACCTCAATAAAGTCTAGTTCGGCCTCGACTACTTTTGGTTGAAAGTTTTTATTTAATTCACTTAACAATTTGTAGAAAACCAGTTGGCGATAGTAGTCCCCTTCCGAATACTTGGTTTTACCTAAAATATCGTTTCGTGATTTTGGTTTGCCGGTTTTATAGTCGATAACTTTAACGGTTTTTTCCTTCTGACTGACCCAGTCGATGCGATCAATTTTTCCAGATAAGGGGATATCTTCCAAGTAGGCTTTTGACCAACCACTGCCAAAGAATTTTTCGGTAAAGAGTGGCTTAACAAAATCGTCTTGGTAGTAATCAAAGTAGGCGGATAGCATTTTTCGACCTTGCTTTAACCTAGCTTGGTAATCTTGAGGCACTAAAACTTCTTTGTCTAAAGCAAACTTAAATTGAGTTAAAAGATATTCTTTAGTTGGATATTTTTCATCTTTAATAAATTTTCTATAAAACATTTCCAAGGCTTTGTGAATGGCTGAACCAAAACTCAAATAACTGATTTTGGCACGAGGAACTTTTAGCAAATTGTTTAGTTTAAATTTGTAGGGACAAGTAAGATAGGTGTTTAGGGCGGTTGGTGAGAACTTAAAGTCTTTGATTAGATTTTTCAAAAACTGTTGCTCTTTTTGGTTTAAGTCTTTGGCGGGGGGAACTGATAAAAGCTTGGTGAGGATTTTTTTTGATTTTAGCGATTTGACATCTATTGATTTCAGGGCTCCTTTTGGAAGTTCTGCTTGAAACATGCTGGGAAAGGTTTCCTTGGTGTAACTACCCAACGTATATCGATCAGCATAGGAAATATAAAGTTTGGTTTTGGCTCGAGTTAAACAGACATAAAAAAGTCGACGTTCATCTTCGTTTTTTTCTTTTTTTTCTAAATTTTGGTTTTTTAGAATACCTGATGGCAGTTTAATTAATTGCCTGACTCTATTATTTCCCCATTTACCATCTACGGCTTGATAAATAAAAACATATTGCCACTCTTTGCCCTTGGCTTTGTGAGCAGTGGATAGAGTAATGCTGTTGGTTTGAATATCCAAGTCTGTTTCGATTATTTTTAAGTGATTTATTTCCATTAAGTTTAAGGCCTCTAAGAATGAACTTAAATTAAGTTGGGGGTCAATAGCATTTAGTTTTTTTATTTCTGAGAATAATGAGTTGAGTCTATTTAGTTTTTCGACAGCGTCTTTTGAGGTTAAAATCCAATCCAAAAAATTAGAATTTTTAATAATTATTTCAAAAAATTCTATGAAAGTTTTTTGGGAATTTAACTGTTGCCATTGGGTGAGATTGGCGAGAAAAGCGGTAAATTTATCGGGATTTTCCAGACCGAGTTGATTAAAGTCTTTTGACAAAATAGTGTCAATGAGGTTTGACCTTTTTTTTGAGGCGACTCTGGCTAGTTTTAAAATATCTAAAGGATTAAATTTTAAAAATTTATAATGTAATAAAGTAAATAGATCAGGATCTTCGAGATTGTCTTTGTAGTTGTTGATAACTCTTAGCAGGGTTAATAACTTATTGATGGTGGGATCTTTTAGAATATTACCGCCTCCTTCTATATTAAAAGAAATGTTAAGTTTAGCTAACATGCTTGATAAGTCATGAGCGTCCTGGTTGTGGCGGTATAAAATGGCAATTTCTTCCGGCTTGACACTTTTTTTAATTAATTTTTTGATTTGATTGGCTATCCAGTAACTCTCAACTGTGCCTTGAGGTAAGTGAACAGTGCTAATTTTTAAGCCTGGTTTAGAATAACTGGAGATTAGCTTGATATTAAGTGATTTAATTAGCTTTTCTGGTTTGAAGTGATTTTTTTGAATGATATGGTGACTGGCATCTAAAATCGTTTGAGTGGATCGATAATTTTGGTTAAGGGTAATTATTTTGGCTTGGGGATAAGTTTTGGTAAAGCTAATAATATTTTCCAGGGCCGCTCCAGAAAATCTGTAAATAGTTTGGTTGGCATCACCGACGACAAAAATATTGGCTTGATCGCCCCAGTATGAGGCCAGTAAGTTAACCACCTGATTTTGGGATGAGTTGGTGTCTTGAAATTCGTCGACTAGAAGATAGAGAAGCCTTTCTTGATAAGTGAGAAGTAGGTTTTTGTCT
>JBDRQW010000079.1:0-10405 GCA_043826085.1 Candidatus Beckwithbacteria bacterium
AAGCATTTTAAACCGATTAAAGGGTTAAGGTTATATAGAGTTTGAGTTTATTTGATAAGTGTCCTATAATATGATGTATGGCTGTTGAAAATATTGTGGCTTGTCCTGAATTATTGAAATTGCCTTTAATGGAGAATCTAGGAGTGGCTGGGGTACGATTTATAAATAGGTTAAAAGAATTTGGTGACAATTTTCCAAAATTTACCAAAAGAATATTAAGACTTGCAACTCCGTTAATAATTGCCAGTATAGCGTTGGGAACGGCTAGTGGTTGTGATGATTCCAATACTCCAGTTGATATTTCTTTAAAATGTGGACCTAATGAATTTTTGGTTTCGGATGGTACCGGAGTTGAAAATTGTTTTGATAAACAATTAATTGACATTTTTTGCGATAAAAATGATTGTTCAAAGTTAACTATAGTTGCACCAGATATTCCAGAAGAAATCAAACTTGAAAATATTGTGTTAGAACCAACTAGTACACCAAGACCACCTGAAGCATATCCGGAACCGCTAAAAGACGAGGAAAAAGTGCATGGAATACAGGTAATTACTTTTGAATCAGATGTTTCAAGAATGAGCCTTGCACTTCTAGGAAAAAAGTTAGATTTCTTTTTTAGTAGACCAGGGGTAGATAAGTGGTTTGATGCTGAGGATGGGTTGTCGTGGAGGGACATATCACTAGACCAATTCAAGCTTGGAATTGGACACTTGGTCTGCGATAAGAATGGTATTGATTGGGATTTTGATTTCAAGTTACCAGCATATGTTTATTTTAATTATGTAATGTTTGATAAAGATATTATTAATGGAGATAATGTTTTTGTAGTTGTTGATTTTGGCGAGGGGTATCTTGATCCTGAAAAGGGGTATGAAAGAATAATTGTTCTTTATGAGTTTGGGGATGAAAATACACCAAAAATTGAGAACCCAGAAATAGCAAAGCTATTGGAACTTTGGGCTAGTGAAATTTATGATATATTTGTACTGCCGAAAGAAGATGTTAATAATTTTGTAGAGGCATATAATAAGACTGGAGGGGTAGAAACAGGTGAATCGCGGTCTGAATTAGCCTTTGAAGCTATAGCAAACGGATTAAGCAGTGATTGGGTGATTGAAGGGTTGGTAGCTGGGCAAGAGGTTGAGATAATAGGAGTAAAGGTTGAAAATGAAAAACTATTGGTTTTAGTGGAAACTACAAACAAGCATCTAGCCGATCAATTTTTTGGAAGTAATGAATGGGAAGACAGAGTGAGAGAGACAGAGAAGAAGAAGCTTTTTTGGATACCCATTGAGTCGTTGGTAGGTGTACCTCGATATTAAATAAGTGGGTATCTTGGTGGGTATTCACACTTTAAATAGGAATTGGTAAGATGTGAGAATGAAGATAATTGCGGACTTGCATTTGCATTCAAAGTATTCGCGGGCGGTGAGTCCGCAGATGGAATTAAAGACAATGGCTTGGTGGGCGGAGAAAAAAGGAATTGATTTATTGGCAACCGGGGATTGGACACATCCAATGTGGTTTAAGGAGATTGAGTCGAATCTTGAGGAAGATGGAGAGGGAATTTTTAAAGTAAGAGGGTTAAAAAGCAAGATGCACTATGTTTTGAGTTGTGAGATTTCAAATATTTATACCAAGGGGGGCAAGGGCAGAAGAATTCATACGGTATTTTTAGCGCCGAGTTTTAAAACAGTTAGAAAAATTAATGCAGAATTAACTAAGCGGGGAGGAAATTTGTTAAGCGATGGTAGACCGATTTTGGGTTTTAGCATGGAAGATATGTGTGAGATTGTGTGGGGAATTGATGAGAAAGTAATTATAATGCCGGCGCATTGTTTATTACCAAATGAAATGATAACTACTAACGAGGGAATAAGGACAATTGAGATGATTAAAAATAAAGATAAAGTATTAACTCATAGAGGAAGATTTAAACAAGTGGATAAAGTGATGAGTCGTAAATATAAAGGGAAACTGTATCATATAATCCCTTGGCACTTTTCATTGGGACTGAAAACAACTTCAGAGCATCCTTTTTATGCGATTAAAACAGAAAAGCAATGTAAGTGGAAAGGTGGAATTTGCCGGCCATTTGGCAAGCATTTAGAGAAGTGTACGGCAAAGCATTATATTGATTATAAACCGGAGTGGATTGAGGCCAACAAACTTGAAAAAGGAGATTTAATTCTTTACCCAAGAATTAAAAAAAATTTAAAAATAAAAAAAATAAGATTAACTGATGTAATTGAAGGATTGGTAAAGAAAAACGGAAAAGTAAAGATATTGGGTAAAAAAAGTGTTGAAATAAATAATGAAATAAAAGTTGACGAAAATCTTGGGAGATTAATTGGATATTATTTAGCTGAGGGATATATATATGGGAATAATGGAATAAGCTTTTGTTTTAATAAGAAAGAAATTAATTATGTTAAGGATGTTAAAGAATTGATGCTTAAGGTATTTGGGGTTAAGAAGAGCAGAGAATACTATCGAAAAGGTAGTGGTGGGGTTGAGCTGTCTTTTTCTTCGATGATTTTGACTAAGTTATTTAAAGAGTGGTTTTATACTGAAGATAAGTCAAAAAAAGCACATCGAAAGCAGATACCTAGTTGGATGTTGTGGTTAGATTTATTGGTGCAAAAGGAAATATTGGTTGGTTGGTGGGCAGGAGATAAAGGATATACTACCTCCAGAGAATTGATGAATCAGATGAAAGTAATTTGTATAAGATTGGGAATTTTACCCGGTATTGGGGTTGATACAGCCACTAATCATAAAAAGCGCGGTCATCATAATCGATTTGAAAATCGAGAGATAAAAGCTAATCATGATTTGTATTATTTTAATCATTTGTGCTTTTTTAAGGATAAGTATAAATTACTTTCTAGATTAGAAAAAGGAAGATTTAAAAGTAAACTAAAAAGAAGACATGGATGGATGGATAATGACTATGTTTATTTACCAATAAGGAAAATTGTAAAGAAACAATATAAGGGTAAGGTATATAATCTTGAAATTTCTGAGGATAATTCATATGTGACTGAATTTGCGACGGTGCATAATTGTTGGACACCTTGGTTTTCAATGTTTGGATCTAAATCCGGATTTGATAGTGTTGAAGAATGTTTTGGTAAGTATGCTGATAGAATTTATGCTATTGAAACCGGCTTATCGAGTGATCCGTTGATGAATTGGAAAATTAAGGATTTGGAAACACGGGCGATTGTAAGTTCGTCTGATGCTCATAGCCTGAGAAAAATGGGTAGAGAGGCAACAGTGTTTGATTTTAAAAAAGATAAGTATGGCTTTAGTGATTTAGCAGAAGGATTGAGAAGGGGAGGCAAGGAAAATAAGATTGTTTATACAATTGAGTTTCATCCTGAAGAAGGAAAATATCATTATACCGGTCATAGAAAATGTGGGGTAATTCAATCGCCTGAAGAAACGAGAAAAAACGGGACTGTTTGTCATGTGTGTGGAAAGGGTTTGACGGTTGGGGTGATGCATCGGGTGGAGGAGTTGGCTCAAGGGGGTATTTCTGTCTGCGCAAGCAAGGTTCGTAATTTTAAGTGGTATTATCATCCGGATGATAAGGGCAGACCGCCGTATATAATGCTAGTGCCTTTGCAAGAGATTATTTCTGAGGCAGTCGGAGTGGGAGTGGCTAGTAAAAAAGTTCAGGGAATATATGAAGAGATGATAGCTAAATTGGGAAATGAATTTAATATTTTAATGAAAGTTAAAATAAGTGAAGTAAAAAAAATAGCCGGAGAGAGAGTAGCTGAGGCTTTGAAAAAAGTAAGAATTGGAGATATGGTAGTTGAGCCTGGTTATGATGGAGAGTTTGGGGTGGTAAAGATTTGGGGGGAAAAGGGGAATAATTAGTGTGGTATTATGACAGTAAGAAATGAGGTGATTATTAATGGCAACAAAAAAAATAGTAAAAAAGACGGCTAGTGTTGTAGCTTTTGGTTTACCAGTTAATACTGCCAGTGCTCTTTGTTATGCATTTGGTTGGGTATCCGGTTTAGTGTTTTTGTTATCTGAAAAGAAAGATACTAAAGTTAGATTTCATGCTATGCAGTCTTTAATGTTTTTTGCCGGTTTAACCGTAGTTAGTTTTGTTCCGGTAATTGGCTGGCTATTATCTCCTTTTGTGATGATAGTAGGTTTTATTTTCTGGTTGATGAGCATTTATAAGGCTTACAATGGAGAAGATTTTGAACTACCGGTGGTAGGTAAGCTGGCAAAAAAACAACTAAGTAAAATGAAGTAAGTGTTATATTAAATTTCGTCAATTAATGTTTCGCTAACCATTCTTTATCAAAAAACGGTCGTTTGCTTTCCAGCGAAAGCAACGCCCTGGTTCTCGACACAATTTCAGCCAAAGGCTGACCATGCAAATTGTGTCTGCGAAAACTTTTTGAAAAGAAGGTTTGCCGCAACAATTATGATTGACTGTGTGTTTATGAAATTAGTTGTAGGACTTGGTAATCCTGCCCGGTATTCACCGGGTAAAGTTTGCAAAGAATTTAGTAGATTGAATGATATTCATCATTCAGAAATTAATATAAGTTATATGACTTTATATAGATGAAATTAGTTGTAGGACTTGGTAATCCCGGGGAGAAGTATAAAAACACTCGGCATAATGTGGGGTTTTTGGTAGTGGAGAGATTGGCGGGTGAGAGTGAGTGGACTTTGGATAAGAAATTGGCAACACTGAGAACACTGAAGAAAACTGAGAGTACTGAAAATAATGAGATTTTATTGATAAAACCGCAAGATTATATGAATAAAAGCGGGGTGGCGGTGAAGGCGGTTTTGAAAAAGCATTTTGGAAAATGGAAGGGTGCGAACCTACCGTTTTTATGGGTGATTCATGATGATTTGGATATAGAGTTAGGGAAGTATAAAATTGGTAAAAAAGGTCCAAGGGAGCATAATGGGTTAAAGAGTATTTATGAGCAGATTGGTACAAAAGATTTTTGGCATGTGAGGGTAGGGATTGCCCGGTATTCACCGGGTAAAATCTGCAAAAAAGATAAAGAGAAGGGGGTATTCACCCCCTTGATTAATAGAAGTCAAAAGACTGTGACGGGAACGGATTATGTGCTTTCTAGTTGGCGACCGGAGGAGAGGGATATAATAGATAAGGTGATTATTAAAATAGTGGAGGAGTTAAAAGATGTACTCGCTTGAGAGGTTGTTGAATCATTTTTATATGCCTCGGCGGAAGTTAACCGGGCTGGAAGCCTTAATGGTTAACTATCCAATTTTCCAGTTGGCAGCCGGGATGATGGCCAGCTTTGGAGTTTTGTATGTTTATTTATTGGGAGATGGTTTGATGGCGGGATTGGGTTTAGTGTTTTTATTTTTTAGTTTACAGCGGACAGTGGTGGGATTGGTAGTGCCAGTGATAACTAAGGTTATTGGCAAGCTTGGTTATCGGTGGACGATATTTGTCAGTTTAGTTTTTTTGATTTTAAAGACTTTGGTTTTGATGCAGATGAATCAGTTTAATTTGTGGTTAATCGGACCGGCAACTTTTTTTGGAGGAATAGCCATTGCCAGTTATTACATGAGTTATCATGGAATGTTTTTGACAGATAATGACGATAGTAAGATTGGACGCCAGATGGGTTTGGTAACCATGGTTGGGAGGATGGGAGTGATGATGGCACCGCTGTTGGCGGGTTTATTGATTCAACAGTATTCGTATAATGTTATGTTTATGGTGGCGATCGGTTTGTTGGTTTTATCTTCCTTTCCTTTGTTCTTGATGCCTCATCATGATCATAAAAAAGAGAGGTTTTCGATTAAGGAAGCGTTTTTGTTACTGAAAAAGAAGGAGGGATTTTTGGACTCGGCAACTTGGTGGCACTTTGAAAATGGATTGCAATCGTTTTGGTGGCCGATACTTTTGTTTTTGATAGCTGGGTCGTTTGCTAAGTTTGGAATGATTGGGAGTGGAGTGATGGTGGCTAATAGTGTGGCGGTTTATTTTGCCGGCCGGCTTTATGATAGGAGAAAGTTAAGGAAGGTTTACCCGGTGTTTACGGCTGTGGTGGCGGTAAGCAACGCGATGAGGTACTCGAGTAATACTTTGGGAATGGGGATTGCCAGCGATAGTTTGAATCGAGTGGCCAGTCCGTTTTGGTGGATGAAGATTAGGCGGAATTCTTTGGTAGACGGAGAGAATTACGAACCGATGGTGTTTGCGGCGGCTTGGGAGTGGTCGGCTTGTTTTGGGTATTTGGCAAGTTTGATGGTGGGGTATTTGATTCTGATGTTTAGTAATGGGCAGTGGCAGTGGTTGATGGTGCCGGCGGTGATAGCTAATATTGCGGCGGGAGTGGGAGTGAGGAAAGATGAAGGGGGCATTCGCCCCCTAAATAAGTATTAATTAAGGAGTGGAGGGTATTCACCCTCCAGATTAATAGATGAAGATTAATAAAAAGCCAAAGGCGATTGGGGATTTGTTAAAAAAGTATGAGGTGGATGATAAAAACAAGTATGTGAGCCGGGAGTTTCAGGATTATGGGTATCGACTGGCGGAGGAGATGGATGATGTCAAGCACACGTCTTTATATATTAAATTAGCCAAGGATTATCCGAGGGGGTTACTGGAGCAAGCTAAAAGTTTTGTGACAGATGCTAGTAATGTGAGAAGTAAACCTAAGCTTTTTATGTGGAAGTTGAAACAAATTAGGGATGCCCGGCATTCGCCGGGTAAATAAGTAATTTTAAGGTGCAGGGGGCATTCGCCCCCTGAATGAATAGAAATAGTATGATGAGAACTATAGATTGCCCGGCATTCGCCGGGTAAATAAGTAATTTTAAGGTGCAGGGGGCATTCGCCCCCTGAATGAATAGAATGTATTTTGTGTATATATTAATGTCTTTGAAGGATGAGCAGTTTTATATTGGAATAACTGAAGATGTGAAAATGAGATTTAAGAATCATATAGACGGGAGAGTAGTATCAACTCGAAGCAGAAGACCATTAAAATTGATTGGATATGAATTTTATTGGTACAAAAAAGAGGCGGGATTGAGGGAAAAATATTTGAAGAGCAGTGATGGCAGAAAAGAGATAAGATTAAGGTATAAGCAAACGATAAGTAAATTGAGAATAGATGAAAAAAGTTAAAGTAAAAATTTACGGGCGAGTGCAAGGGGTGGGGAAAGTTGCTATACTGGATTTATGATTTGGAACATAGTTGGTTTTATAGTTGGGGGAGGGATTGGTTGGAGTTTGGTGTTTATGGATGTGATTGCTTATATTTATATTCTTCACCCTGAAGTGCAGGTATCCCAATATATTTCTTATCAGATTAAAAATAAACAGTTTAAACAAGCTTTTGAGTCGATTAAGAGAAGACAAGGGGAGTTTGATAAGTTGACCACCCGGAGTGCTCTTTTTCAGGTAGTTTGGGTGGTGCTGGCGGTGTTTACATTGAGTTCGGTGGCTAGTTGGTTTGGAAAAGCCTTAGTAATGGGCTTGGGTTTAAGGATGTTGGTTGAGGAATGGAGAGGGTGGTTTTCTGATAAGAGCAAGTTAAAAACTTCTTTGTTTTGGCAGATAAAGAGGGAAGTTTCGATGGATGAGTTAAAGTGGTATCTTTATATAATGACTGGAATTTATATGGTTTTGGTATGGTTGTTAGTGTAGGTTTATTGAATTTTCATTTGTATGGTTTGTTGATTGGGTTGGGGATTTTGATGGGAGCGGTGGTGGCTTCTAAAATTGCTAAAGTAAAGTTGGATAATGTTTTTGAGGCTATGATTTGGTCAGTGGGGTTTGGTTTGGTAGGGGCGAGGCTTTATCATGTGATTGATTTTTGGAGTTATTATTCGGTGAATTTGAATGAAATTGTAATGGTATGGAAAGGGGGTATGGGGATTTTTGGTGGGATATTAGGGGGAGTGATTGGGGGGTGGTTACAGAGAGTAGGTTACGAACTAAAACTTCGGAAAGTTCGTAACCTACGGAAGGGTGCGACCCTACCGTTTTTAAAGATGTTGGATGTGGGGGGGTTGGGGTTGTCGATTGGACAAGCGATTGGCAGGTGGGGGAATTTTTTTAATCAAGAGCTTTATGGCAAACCAACAGATTTGCCGTGGGGGATATATATTAAGCCTGAAAATCGGTTGATTGAAGTGATTGAGTTTGAGCGATTTCATCCACTTTTTTTGTATGAGAGTGTTTTGTGTTTAGGGATATTTTTAATTTTATGGTGGTTGGTTAGGAGTAAAAAAGTGAAGGTTGGCGGGGGTAAACTTTTTGTTTATTACTTGGGGCTGTATGGGTTAGTGAGATTTTTCTTGGAGTTTTTAAGGATTGATCCGTGGATGATAAATGGGGTGAATGTGGCTCAGGTGATTAGTGCGGGGTTGGTGGCGATAGCTATAATCACGCTCCTGGAGCGTGATTTTAAGTGATGAAGTTTAAGAAATTATCTTTATTGATTAATTTTATTGTGCTTTGAGCGTAGTTTTCTAAAAATTCAACAGGTTTTTTAAATTTATCCTTTTTCCATTTAAATTCAAAGGCAGAAAATTTGCCATCATACTCTTCGATAAAATCAATTTCTTTTTGGTCATAAGTTCTCCAAAAGAAGTAGTTTCTTAATTTTCCTTGATAAAAGTTACGTTTAATTCTTTCGCTGATTAAGAGATTTTCCCACATATTTCCGATGTCATTTCTGATCTCGTGATCATTAAAATTTTTGATTAGAGCATTGCGTATTCCCAGATCATAAAAATATATTTTTCTAGATTTAGATATTTCTTTGCGGATGTTTCTACTTAAGGCTGGTAAGCGAAATATTACAAAACTTTTCTCAAGTAAATCCAAGTATCTTACTACTGTTTTTTGATCTAATCCAACTAGGTTTGCCAGTTCTTTATAAGAAACTTCATTGCCTATTTGTAAGGCTAAAGCCTGAAGAAGTTTTCTTAGTTGTTCGGGATTTTTTACTTGTTGGTATTCGAGAACGTCTTTGTATAAGTAGTCGGTGGCTAGTTCGAGTAAATACTCTTTTTTGTCTGAGTCTTTATTGAAACTAAAAGTTTTTGGATAAGTTCCAAATTTAAGAATTTCTTTGAGATATGATTCGGTGGAGATATTATCTTTTTTATTGTGTTCATAAATTTCAAGAAAACTAATAGGGTAAAGGTGAAAGGTTTTTTTTCTACCGGTTAATGGTTCTCTAATTTCGTTTGATAATTCTAAGCTAGAGGATCCACTGACTAAAATCTTTTTTTCGGGCATTTCGTCGACAATCATTTTTAAGATAATGCCAATGTTTTTTATCCTTTGAGCCTCATCAAAGACAACTAGTTTTGAGTTTTGAAGTAAGCGTTTTAGGGTATTTAGTCCAATATTGGTAAACTTATTTTTTATGTCCGGATCATCACAGTTAAAGAACTGGATTTTATCTGGAATTGTTGAAATAATTTCTTTGATGAGGGTGGTTTTACCAACTCTACGAGCTCCCAAGAGCATAACTGCTTGCTCGGGAAGTAAATTTTGTTTTATTTTTTTCTTAATGTATCTATTGATTTTCATGGCTAGAGTGTATAATACTCCTTTAATTTAGTCAAATTAGAGGAATACATTCCACTAATTTAGGGAAAGTACCCTACAGGGATGATCCTTGTAGGTCTCACGCTCCTGGGCGTGATTTGAAAAGTTGACAGATGAGAAATATAAAGAGATAATGCCTATTGATGATAAATCGGCAAGAAAATAGGTTTGTGTTGTCCATGGGAGGATCTGTTTTTGCTCCCAATGGAGATAAATCAACTATTGATGTTGAATATCTCAAAAAATTTGAACAATTTTTAAGAAAACAAATCGCCGAGAAAAAGCGGCGATTTTTTATTATTACAGGTGGTGGTTATACGGCCAGACAGTATCGGGATGCGGCTAGGGAGGCGGGGGGAATTGATTTAACAAATGAGGATTTGGATTGGCTGGGGGTCCACGCAACTAGATTGAATGCTCATTTGTTTAGAGCACTTTTTTGGGACATTGCTTATCCATGGATATTAAAACATTATGATATGGTGGATAAAAAAGCGGTTGATTATCCAGTGGTGATTGGCGGGGGTTGGAAGCCTGGTTGGTCTTCTGATTATGATGCAACTTTAGTGGCTAGTGATTATAAGGTTAAGACGGTGATTAATTTATCTAATATTGATATGGTTTATGATAAGGATCCAAATAAGTTTAAGGATGCAAAACCGATTCAAAAAATGAAATGGGATGATTTGATAAATATTGTGGGGACTGAATGGAAGCCGGGGTTAAATAGTCCTTTTGATCCGATGGCTTGTAAATTCGCTAAAAAAGCAAAGTTAAAAGTGATTATTTGTAATGGTCATGATCTTG
>JBDRQW010000080.1:0-8448 GCA_043826085.1 Candidatus Beckwithbacteria bacterium
AGTTCTCCCCACACCGCTTCAGTTACAAACGGCACAAACGGGTGAAGTAACTTCAAAAATGTTCTTAAGCCGTCAAGTAGTACCGGATATGAAATTTTACCTTCCTTTGCTTTCTCAATAGACTCATCACAAAACCAATGCCAAAACTCCCCATACACAGTTTCCGCCGCTAATCCCAATTGATATTTTTCAAGCTGTTCAGTTACAGTCTTTACTGTTTTATTTAACTTCTTTTTAAAATCTTCATCGCCAG
The DNA here is from genome assembly GCA_043826085.1 of Candidatus Beckwithbacteria bacterium. Taxonomy (GTDB): domain Bacteria; phylum Patescibacteriota; class Microgenomatia; order UBA1400; family CG1-02-47-37; genus CAXBYZ01. The sequence continues at coordinate 254 of JBDRQW010000080.1, forward strand.
GGTAAAGGTTGATCCCTTTCTGGGAGGCACCTTTGGTGCCATTTACCTGAGCATTAGCGAAGGAAGGATCAACCTTATTGGACAACTTATCCATATTTGGTAAAAATTCAGATACAAATCTCGCCGCATTCCAAATTTTATTTGTAAAATTTCTCATCCCCCTCACCTTGTCATCAGACAAAATTATTTTGGACCCCGGCGCTGTCCCAAAAATTAAAGCCATTCTCAAAGCATCTGCTCCGTATTTATCTATCAAATCAATCGGATTAATCACATTCCCTTTGCTTTTACTCATCTTCAAACCCTTCTTATCTGCCACCATTGACCACAAATATATATCTTTAAAGGGAATTTTTTTTTCTAGATACAAAGAAAACATCATCATTCGAGATATCCAAAACTTTAATATGTCAGCCAGAGTTCCCATTACATCAGTTGGTAATCCTTCACTTTTCTTAACGGTTACTTGTGGCCATTGTCCGGAAGAGAACCAAGTGTCAAAAGTATCAGTTTCCGGTAACCACACCCCATCACTTTTTGGCATCTCATCAGAAACAGTGTATGGAATATTATTATTTCCCTGATAAATCGGCACCATAATTTGTTGAAGACCCCTCTTAATTTCTCCAACAGAATATCCTTTTCTAGATAATTGATCGACCGTCCCCATTTCTTGCTTCCCTGCTTTATTGATGAAACTGGCTACCACCCCAACCTCATGACCACTAATGTTATACCAAATCGGAATCCTAATTCCCCAAACAATCTGTCTACTGATCGGCCAGTCATGCATTATCTTCATCCACTCAAGCATTTGTTTTTTAAATCTTTTTGGATAGAATTTTACTTGATCTTCTTTTACAGCCTTAATTACTGCCGGCTTCAAAGACTTAACCTTAATAAACCAGTTGGGGATTATGGTTGGTTCCAAATCACGCCCACATTTATAACATACTGTTATCGAGTGGATATAATTTTTATCGATCTTGACCATTAGGCCCTTTTCTTGCAAATCTTTAATCACTTTTTTCCGAGCCGAAAACACTGTTAAACCTTCATACTTTCCACATTGTTTATTAAGTCGTCCATCAAGTCCAATTACTTGTTTAATCTCTAAATTATGCCTTTTCCCGACTTCAAAATCATTAGGATCATGAGCCGGGGTAATCTTAACCACTCCGGTTCCAAACTCCATATCTACATATTTATCAGCAATCACTTTAATTTTAAATTTTCCCAATAAACCCTCAACTTCAACTTCTTTCCCCACCCATTTTTTGTAACGTTTATCATCTGGGTGCACTGCTATCGCCGTATCCCCAAACTTGGTTTCCGGCCTAACAGTAGCAAGTGTAAATGGTCCGTATTTTATGTAATACAGCGGATCTTTTCTTTCAATGTGATTAACTTCCAGTTCAGCTAATGAAGTGCCACATTTGGTGCAGTAATTAACTAAATACTCACCCCGATAAACCAATTTTTCACTCTCCATTTTTTTAAACGTCTTAAATACTTGATCTACTACTTTTTTATCTAAAGAAAACACGCTTCTTTTCCAATTAGCTGAAAAGCCTAATTTTTTAAACTGTTCATAAATTAAACCTGAATTATCTTCCACAAACTTAGCAATCTTGTTATATAAAGTTTGTCGATCAAAATCCATTCTGGACTTGCCCTCTTTTTTCAGTTTTTTTTCAAACACAAACTGAGTTTCAAATCCGGCATGATCCATGCCCGGTAGCCAATGAGCCGCATAGCCTTGCATTCTTTTCCACCGAATCAAGACATCCTCAACTGTGTACATTCCATGTCCGGCATGAAGTGATGCATTTGCATTCGGAGGTGGCATAATAATTCTAAACGGTTTTTCTTTTTTAGACGGCTTAAACGCTCCAGACTTCTCCCATTTCCGGTAGATCTTATCTTCAAACTCTTGTGGTTTATATTGTTTATCCATATAAGTATTATAGCCGAAAAAGTTGATGGTTTCGAACTTTAAGGAGTAAGAAAAGGTTGAACCCTCTCCGGAAAATTTGGTTCCGAACTTTCCGAAATTTTAGTTCGGAACCTTTGGTTAGATGATATATAATCTCATTATGTTAATCCTCGGCGTTGACCCCGGTTCAGCCAGATTAGGCTGGACTGGTTCCGAACTTCCAGTCCCGATTTTATATCGGGACGATCCCGACGAATGTCGGGTTAGTTCGGAACCTGTGGAGGTAGTATTGGAGGCAGCATGTTAATCCTTGGCGTTGACCCCGGTTCAGCTAGATTAGGCTGGGGGATTATTAAAGACGAATCCTCAAAACAAACAGTTGGGGACTACGGCTGTATCGAAACCAAAAAAGGCAACACAGACGCCAGTCGCCTAAAAGATCTTTATGACCAATTTATCACCATTGTTAAAACTTATAAGCCAGACGCAGTTGCCGTTGAAGACCTCTTTTTCTTTAAAAACCAGACTACGATTATTAAAGTCAGCCAGGCCAGGGGAGTCATCTTACTCGCCGCCGAAACTTTAAAAATCCCCAATTTTTCCTATTCTCCACTTCAAATAAAAATGGCCGTGACCGGTTATGGCCGAGCCGATAAAAACCAAGTTCAACAAATGACCAAAACAATTTTGAAACTTGAAACCATCACCAAACTGGATGACACCGCCGACGCCCTTGCCGTCGCTTTAACCCATGCCTTCACCCACAAAATGAAAAACCTAACTCACAAGTGACAAGGCCTGGCCTTGTCAAGAATAAGGTTGAACCTTCTCTCTATGTTACAATTAGATCATGATCGGACAACTTACAGGTAAACCTATCGCTCACACTCCAAATGCTCTAGTTTTAGATGTTAGGGGAGTTGGTTACAAAGTTTTTGTTTCTCCAAAACTACACCAACAAGCACTTCAATTAGATAAACTGACTCTTTTTACTCACACTCATGTTCGTGATGACACCCTCGACCTTTATGGTTTTATGTCTTTAGAGGACTTAAAACTATTTCAACTTATTATTAACATATCAGGTATCGGTCCTAAGATTGCCATTGCCTTGATGGACAAAGGCGTTGAAAATATTTCCTCTGCTATCAGTAAAGCCGATGTAGATTTCTTCACCGCCATTCCCAGACTTGGCAAGAAAAACGCCCAAAAAATTATTATTGAGCTTAAACCAAAATTAGGGGACTTAGAAGACCTTGATTTACTGGGGGAATCATCGGAAACAGTCGAGGCCATAGAAGCTTTAGCCGGCTTGGGTTTTAACAAAAACAAAGCCAGTCAAGCTTTAAGAGAAATCACCAAACCAGATGACTCTATCGAAGATAAAATCAAAAAGGCCATCAAATATCTCGGTCCCAAAAATGTCTAAACCAAAAACTGAAAAAATATTATCTTCTCTTCGCCCCTCAGAGTGGAGTAACTTTACCGGTCAAGAAAAAATCAAGAAAGCCTTAAGAGTAGCTTTGTCCGCCGCCAAAAAAAGACATGAAGCTTCCGAACATATTTTGCTTTATGGTCCTCCCGGGCTAGGTAAAACAACTCTTGCTCACTTAATAGCCAAAGAACTAAATGTTAATATTAGAGCTTCATCCGGTCCGGCCATCGAACGCGCCGGAGATTTGGCCTCAATTCTTACCAATCTCAATGATGGTGATATCTTTTTCATTGACGAAATTCACCGCTTAAGTAAGATAGTTGAAGAAACTCTTTATCCGGCTATGGAAGATTATCACTTGGATATTGTTGTTGGCCAGGGTCCCTCTGCCCGTACTTTACGACTTGACTTACCCAAATTTACTTTGGTTGGAGCTACTACCAGAATTGGTCTGATTGCCGCTCCCTTAAGAGACCGTTTTGGCATGGTTCATCGTTTAACTTTTTATGAACCGGAAGACTTGGTTAAAATTCTTCAAATTGCTTCCAAAAAACTGAAAATTAATCTTGATCACCAAGCCGCTCTCAGTCTGGCCCGTCGTTCCCGCGGTACTCCCAGAATTGCCTTAAAACTTCTTAAGCGTTGCCGAGACATGGCTCAAATAAGAGATAAGTCATCAATTACTAAAGATGTTCTCAAAGAATCCTTAGACTTACTCGAAGTTGACGATATGGGTTTAGACTCAAATGATAGAAGACTTCTAAAAGCCATTATTACTAAACACCAAGGTGGTCCGGTTGGGCTTAGTACCATGGCCGCTACTATTGCCGAGGAAAAAGACACCATCGAAGAAGTTATCGAACCTTATCTTCTTCAAATTGGTTTTTTAAAACGCTCATCAACCGGTAGAATAGCCACCAAAAAAGCCTTTGCTCACTTTAATAAAGTTTTACCTAAAGCTCTTCAATAAAAGCTATTGCTACTACAAGCTTCTGAAAAACTGCAAATACTGAGCCGGCCTATAAATAATTATATCCAGATTTCGTTTAATTGTCTCAAGTTTATAATCTTTTAAATTGTAACTGAGTAAAAATGTTACTTCTGCCTTCACTGCTCCGGCTAATACATGTGCATCGTTTTTATCATTAACATATTGTTTTGATTCTTTAACATCGCTTTTGTTAATCTTTATTATTTTAATCTTATTCTTTTTAATTAATTCATTAAGCCGACTAGTTACTTCTACTAAAACTGTATTTGATATTATTTTTTTTACTTTGGTTTCGTTTATTAACCAACTTGCAGCCCCTTTTTTTGATATCAATGCTGAAATTATCACATCAGAATCTAAAAAAATCTTTCTTACTTTTTTCATGCCTTTCGGGATTTATCAATTTCTCTTCGAACCATTTTTATATTTTTTAAATCAACTTTTTCTGCCTGATAAAGATCATAATCCAATCCCGTCAAAGCAAAAGACACAGAACTAGCCGGAATTCTAAATACCTTACCAATCTTTTTAGCTATAATCTCACCCCTCTTAATCAACTCATAAACAGTGTTCTTATTAAGTTGTAACATATTTGCCACTTGACTTGGAGTGAAAACTTGAGACTGTATTGTTTGCATAACTAAGCTAAACTATACTAAACTAAAAATGTCAATATTCAACAATCTATTCAAGATACATTGCTTTAAGTTGCCTTATATTTTTAAATCCAGACTTATCATTGGTTAGAATTTTAGTTACTTGATTATCTATTAAAGTTGCCGCCAAGAATAAATCAAAATGACTTTTAGCTTTTTTATTTGACTTACACAACTCAAGGTAAGTTTTTGTAGTTTGTGGCAGGGGAGAAACAATTTTAATTTTCGAGTTTACAATTTGTTTTGCTTTAGTTGAGGCTTTAACCAAAGACAAATTATAATAATCGGTTAATACTTGGACTAACTCAACGATACTTTGTTGGGCAATTACCAACTCAAAACCCTTAGTTTCAAATTCAGAAACTGTCTTTACTGTTTTAAGATAAAACTCAGACTTTTCATCTAATAAATATACCAATATATTGGTGTCAAATGCCAGTTTTTTGTTTAACATGTTTTTTATATAACTCACTTCGACTTGGTGGTTGCACTCCAGAAAGGTTAAGAGAACCAGCAAGTTTTAATATTGAGCTTGATTCATCTGTAGAACTAGATTTAATTCTCTTTGTTAGACCCTCTCTCATTAACTGGCTCAAACTAGTTTTTTGGCTAATTGCATAATATTTAGCCTCCTCCACTAAATAATCTGGTAAAGTGACCGTTGTTCTAGTTAACATATATACATAATAACATACTTATGTATCTATGTCAACTATTTTAACTTAAATATTACCCCAAATTGATCTTCTTGGACTATCTCAAATCTCTCATCCACTAAAGCTTGATCAAGTAAAGCCGAAAAATAATTTTTACCAATATATCCATAATTAACTTTAAACACTTCTTTTAAAACTGTATAAGGATCTTTTGTTTGGCCAAATGCTACTGCTCGATAAAGTTTATAAACCTCTTGATTTTTATGCCACATATAAACCGGATCCATAGTTACAAAGTAGTCATTCTTTGGATTAATTCCAATAAAGTACTGCGAATCAGACCAATTAGCGTGGAAAATCAACTCACCCTCAGGCACATTTTGTTTTAACCACTCTCCCATATTTTCATAATGTTTATTGATTATAGTTATACCCCGAGCCGTAGCCACAATCTTAGAAAAACTGCTAAATAACAACCAAAAAACCAAAATCACCCCAGTTATCATAATTAAATTAATCGCTCTTTCAATTTTCTTCAAAAACTTTTTAAAGCCATCACTTTTCTGCCAATCACTGATAAACATTCCTAAGGTTAAAATCAAAAATGGGTAACCATGACTAACATATCTTTGTGACATCATTCCTAAAACAATAAAAATACTAGACAACAAAAACATTATCTGAGTGCTTTGCTTAGTTTTTGGTCTTTCCACTAAAACCACTAATACTATAAACAACAAACCCAAAACCATCACCGGATAGTTATTAAGGTATTCTAGGGTAGTCATTGGAAAAAACTCAGCCCCCAGTTCAAGAACTCCCCATCGAGCCGCAAAAAAAGGCACTAAGATACCATTTAAATAAAAATAAAAGAAGTTATTGGGTAAATTGGGATGTAATATAAAACCACCTAAAACCCCTGCCATGGTTATAAACACTCCTCGCCAATTTGCCTTTTGTTTAAATATCCAGCGGAATAAAGAAATAATTATGCCATAACCAATTACCAGGGGAGCTGTAATATGCATCATCGAGTAAACCAAAGAACTCCAAAAAATACCCTTATTCTTTTTTTGAATCAAAAAATGAACTACCCATAAACCCAAGGTAATTCCCAACACCATTGGCCTGGGCCTAGATAAGGTTTGTATAAAATGACCGGACAAAAAAGGAGCCAAACCTACCAAGATTAAACCCGCACCAGTAACATAGTAGCTGGCAATTATCACTAAACTACTGTAAAACACTCCGGAAAACACAAAAGCCGCCCATTTAGCCCCTACAAAAATATTACTAAAACCGGTGAAAGGGACTAAAAGCAAGTGATACAACCAATCTTTGTTGGAAAACTTATCTGCAAAATAAGAAAATCGAGCCTGAGGTAAAGTCTTTAAAAAACCGTTATTTCTAAACATCTCGGCCAGTCTGATATGGTAGTAGCCGTCTGCCCCCCAAATACTTGGAGTTAACCATTGAACTATTAACAATCCCAACAATCCCAATCCAATTACAAAAATAAGCAACCGAAAAGGTGACTCCTTAACAGGAGACCCGGCCAACGGCCGAGTCGGGACAGCGAAGCTGGAAGAAGTCACCTTATTGGATAATATTTTCTTCTTCATACTCCTCTTAAATATACTGCTTGCCAGGGTCGGTAGCTTGAGTAAAAAGTTTTTTCTTGTAACACTTCACCATTACGAACCACTTTCCAGTCAAAGGCCGCCTTAGCTCCCCAAGCCGCCCAATCGATCTGTTTAACCATTCCGGGAGCTAGTGATGGCGTATCTTCATACAAGGGTTCCGGCGGCGGAGTTTGATCCCATAATCTGGCATTACTAATTATTGCCACCCTTCCATCACTGGTTCCATATATCTCAAACTTTAAGTAGTTTGTAGAGATATTCACCGTCGCTTGAATCAAGATGTGGGCCGGGCTATCATTCATAAACTTTAAATCGGTACTGGGAGAGTAGATAGTCGCATCAATTCCCACCGGCGAATCTTGTTCATAATAACTAACCCTATAAGCATGGGGATGTCTTTCTATAATCGGTAAACCCGCATCAAGTGCCGCCCTAAACATAGTGGTTGAATCCTGACAAACTCCGCCACCATCGCCAAGAACAGTTCTACCATCCTTTATGATATAAGCACTCTGATATCCGGTTGCCATTGAAATATCTCCCACACTACTATTAAATGAAAAAATCTCCCCCGGCTTTACCAAAACCCCATTTAACTTATATGCCGTCAAAGCCACATTATGTTCCCTAGAAGGAATTGAGCCATGAAAAGTTGACTCACCTTTTCCCAGCAACTCACGAATTCCAAGATCATTAATCTCTTCAATCGACACCTCAGGTTTTGTTATATCCATTACCAACTTGATTATAGTTTTATTACAATCTACCCCTGTTTCACACTCCAAATTTTCAAACTCAAATAATTTATTAATAATTTCACTTTGTGATTCCTCTTCATTAAGTTTAAGGCCATCAATCGCCGGCTTAAACTCAATCAC
>JBDRQW010000081.1:0-3528 GCA_043826085.1 Candidatus Beckwithbacteria bacterium
CCTTTACTAAAAGAGGTTCAACACCAAGGCTGGTTTTTTGATACCGAGATCATGGCTTTATGTTTTAAGTACAAATTAAAGGTTAAAGAAATTCCGGTCGCTTTTGTCAGAAATAAACTAAAAACCTCAACCGTCAGGTTAATTCCTGATTCATTAAATTATTTAATAAACTTAATTAAATTCTCAATTAGCTTTAGATTAAAATGAAAATATTAAAAGAAATTGGTTTAAATAGATTAATTAAATATCTTATCTACGGCTTGTGGGACTTTGTCTTTCAACTTTTGCCATACTCGCCACTTAGGGTTATTTGGTTAAGGCTGGGTGGGGCAAGAATTGGAAAACACTGCGTTATTGATCGAGTCATCTTCTTTAACCTTGATCGTACCAGCCTACAGGGTTTATCCCTGAAGGATAATGTGTATTTAGGTGCCGGAGTTACTTTGGATCTTGCCGGAAAAATTATAATTAAAAACCAAGCTACTGTTTCTGCTAATGCCACCATTCTTTCTCATCACTCGGTTGGTTACTCTGATCATCCACTCTTAAAGTATTATCCAAAAAAAATCTTTACCACCACTATTGAATCGGGGTCAGTTTTAGGGGTAGGCAGCATTATTTTACCGGGAATTACTATTGGCCCAGAGTCTTTGGTGGCTGCCGGCAGTGTGGTTAGAGTTGATGTACCTTCGCACAAAATGGTTGCTGGTGTACCGGCAGTGATTAAAAAAGATCTCAAATGAAAAAAAAGACGATCCTGATTTTGACTGGAATTTTAATACTCACTCTTCTTCTTCGCCTATTTAAATTACAAGAACTGTATTTTTTTACCATGGATGAGTCTTTAATTGCCTTTAGGGCCTTGGGTTTATTTAAATATCAACGCCCTTTTTTAATCGGCGGAGGCAGCCCCCTTCAAGTTCATTTACCCCCCTATTTTTACTACCTTGCTTCAATTCTATTACTACCCTTTAACTTTAATCCAATTAGTTGGGGAGTCTCCGGAGCTTTATTTGGAGTCTTAACGGTTTATATTTTATTTCTATTAACGAAAAAAATATTTAATAAAAAAACAGCTTTAATTGCCTCGGTTTTATATGCAACTTCTTTTACCGCCGTCTTTTTTGATCGTCATTTCTGGCCTTTATCTTTAAATCCAATTTATACTTTAACATCGCTTTTATTGCTCCTTAAACTTGATCAAAAAAAAGCTTGGCCCTACTTTGCTTTAGCTGGCACAATGGTTATGGCAATAACCTCCGATCCTTCCAACCTTCCCTTAATTTTAACCGTTTTAATTTTTATTATTAATCAAAGAAAAAAAATAAACTTAAAAAAAACCTATCTCTCTGGATTATCAGCTTTACTGGTTTTTTTCACCCCTTTATTATTATTTGACTTACGGCATAACTGGGTTAACTTTTCCGGTGTTTTTAAATTATTTGAAAAAACTTCCGCTTTAAGCCTTAGTCTTCAAAGATTAATAGATGCTTTACTCTTAATTCCACGAAGCTTAGTTCGTTTTTGGTACTCACCTCAAACCAACTTAATAGAACTTCACTCTTACTGCATTTCCTATGCTAATGCTCGCCAGCACAATCTTTCAATTTTTCTAGTGATTCTAGCTTTTGGAGTTTTAGCTTGGTTTATCAAAAAAGCTAACCAGCCAATATTAAAAGCCATTAGCTTCTTACTTATCTTTTATTTTTCTGGCATTACCTTATTTGGAAGCTTAGGTTACTCAATCTTTGACCATTACTTAACCGGCTTACTGCCAATTTTTGCTATTATCACCGCTTTTACCCTATCTAAGCTTTCAAAAAAGCTAAGTTTAATTCTATTAACTATCTTAATCACCTTTAATCTGCTTCAAATTACTAAAGCCACTAATCCTTACGGCTTAAAGCACAAGCAAAATTTAATTAACTGGTCGATCGACAAACTTGATGGTCAACCTTACTACCTAGAGTCAATCAGCAAATGCCATAAAGAGAATGGTTTAAGATATTTATTTGAACTAACCAACAATCCACCTCAGCAAAGTTTTATGGATCCTAACTTCTTTTGGCTTTACCAAAATCCGCCAGCTGAACAAAAACCTAATAAAATTCTCTTAGTAACCGATAAACCTTTCGAATCAGAACAAAAAATTATTCATCAGCAAACCTTTGGTGCCATCAATGCCTATATCTACCGGCAAGATCATTAAAACGAATCATCACTAAATCTATCAACGATCTCAAGATATCTTTACCCAAGTTAACCCGAGTTCGATTGTCGTTCCCCCATACAACCGGGACTTCTTTGATATTTACACCGAGCTTATTAGCAATAAACACAATCTCAGCATCATAACCCCATCTTTTTATTCTCTGCTTATCAAAGATTTCTTTAGCAGTATCAGTTTTAAATAACTTAAATCCGCAGGTAAAGTCACTTACCTTTAAACCCAACCATACATTGCTTAAATCCGTAAATCGAGTTCCCAACCACTCTCTTAACTTGGGTTGATGTTTAGTAACAACGGAGCCTTTGGTTTTTCTTGAACCAATCACCATTTTAAACCCAGACTCAATTTCTCCATACAGCTTTGGCAATTCAGTCAGAGGGGTTGAAAAATCTATGTCAGTGATTAAAGTTAGCGGTTTTGTTGCCAATTTAACCCCTTGCTTTAAGGCACAACCCTTACCTTGATTTTTTTTATAGCTAATTACCCTAAATCCAGCATTTTTAATCATCTCTTCTGTCTTATCAGTCGAGCCGTCATTCACAAAAATAAACTCCCAGTCAGGAAACTTATTCAGATAATCCTTACAAATTTTCAAAGCCTTATCTAAACGCTTTTCTTCGTTATAAACCGGAATGACTAAACTTAATTTTTTTGGAAAACGCATACTAAAGACATGCCAAAGGGAAGTCTTACATATTTAATTAATAATCTTTCTATTATAGCTAGTATATTTAAAACAGGAACTGATATCAAAGCTAGGGGAGTACTTTGAAAATCCGATATTCTCTGATCTTTATTTTTTGTTTTTAATAACCTCACCAGCACCGCTGGCAACAAAAAGAAACTGGAATAAAAACTAATAAATATTAATTTTAAACCAGCTTTATTTCCCAATCTCACTAAGTCCATCTTTTCATACCTTCTAAAATGTTTAAGCATTTTATCCCAGTAACTAAAAAGCCATTGATAAGCCGGCACAGTAATTAAAATAATTCCCTGTGGCTTAAGCACTCGCCTCATTTCTATTAGTAAAGATTTATCATCCTTAATATGTTCCAATACATCTAGGGAAGTAACTAGATCAAAACTATCGACCTTAAACGGCAGTTTTTTTCTAATATCATGCTGGTGAATTACCACTCCTCTTCTTTTGCTCTGTTCAACTGCTTCAATGGCTCCATCCACTCCACTGACTTGCCAACCGTTTAGTTTTAATTCCTCAAGTAATTTACCTGTTCCAGCTCCAACATCCAACACCACTCCCGGCTTACTCACATATTTTTGTATCAATTGATGAA
>JBDRQW010000082.1:0-3294 GCA_043826085.1 Candidatus Beckwithbacteria bacterium
TGATGAATCTGCACCGGCGCTTTGATCCAATTATAAAATTCCACAATTGAATAATCATCAACATCATACAAAACCTCAAAACCTGACAAAACTTTTCTTAACGCCTTACCATAGTCATCAAACTCATCAGTGTAATACAAAATCGAGTAAGGAAAAGGTTTACTCACCGGCGCCCATAAACTGGTCGGATAATCTTTACCACTAATTTCCAAAACAGATAAGGCCACTTGCCCGCCATTACTATGCCCCCAAATACTAATATCGGTAGGGTCGCACCCTTCTATATTGCCAACACTGGCAATTAACTCCAACACTTGTACCGGCCTTAAAAATCTTTCCTCAAACACATTATTTGGAGGCATATCACTCTCACCAAAGCCTAAAAAATCCGGAGCCAAAGTTATATAGCCATTTGCAACCAAGTAACCGGACCCGTTCTTAGTTCCTATCCCGGTCTCATAAATCTCCTGATCCACATAACCCCTAATCATAATCACCACCGGCCATCCGCCTGCAGGGACGGACCCTGCAGGCACTTTAATTTGTCCACTAATTTTTTTACCGTCAACTTCATAATAAAAAACATCACCGACCACCTCGACTTTACTACCTATAAAAACTCTCTGACTCAACTTACTAAAAGCATATTTTTCTAGAGGTTTTTCGATGACTATCCATGGTGCCTCTGGACTTAAATATACTTGTTTATTTTTTGGCCAAAAAAACCAAATTCCAATAACCCCCACCAAAACCAATAACCCAATCAATACTAACCAATATTTTTTTATTAAATTAAACATATCAATCTATATCATTCATTTTACCAAATTTAACCCCAAAATATAATATCTTTATACTCATATTCAAGCTATCTTTATCTTATAATATTTACTAAATATTATACTGTAACATCAATCAAAACTATCATATTGAACTATTTTCTACCCCAAATTCAAACTCTTTAAATACTGCCTAAAATCTTTCCCTAAATCATTTCTCGCCAGAGTAAATTCCACCTGTGCTTTCATGTAACGAAGAGGATCACCGGTCGTCATCCATTTACCTTCAATCTTTGCCGCATAAACCGGTTTATTTTTAGCATATTCTATAATCGAGTCAATCAACCATAACTCATTATCTTTACCCAACCTACCAGAATTATAATATTCAGTTAATACCTTAACAACATCTGTATTTAAAACAAATCTACCAAGTTGAGCCAAACGAGACTTAACATTTTTTGAATCTGGTTTTTCTATTGCATCCTCAACTCTATCATCAGTGTTTTTTTTCAGTTTATAGATACCATAACGATGAACCTCACTATCAGGCACTTCTTGAACTGCTACTGTCACTGCCGACTTTCTTTTATTTGAATAATCAATTATTTGTTTTGTACAAGGTTTTTTTGACAACACCAAGTCATCGCCAAACATATAAACAAACCTTTCGCCTGGAGTCAATAAATCTTTAACTACCAACAAAGGAGTTCCATTGCCGTAAGGCAAATGCCTTCCTTGTCTTACATATATAAAATTAGCCATTTTATAAACTCGCTGAACTTTTTCAAGTTCTTTCTTTTTTCCATTTTTCTTTAATTGTATTTCAAGTTCTAAATTTGAATCAAAATGGTTCTCCATAGCAGACTGTCCAAAACGTGTCACTAAAATAATATCTTTAATTCCTGAAGCCACAGCCTCTTCAACTAAATACTGAACAATCGGCTTGTCAATAATTGGCAACATTTCCTTGGGTTGATTCTTAGTCGCCGGCAAAAACCTGGTTCCATATCCTGCTACGGCAATAACCGCTTTAGTAATTTTTTTAATCTTTTTCATGCTATTTCCATTTTTAGACTTTAAGTATATCACAGTCTGTGGCATAATATCCTTTATCATGGTAAAATCAGCCGTCAATCAAAACTCAACTTCAGCCAGTCAATATTTAAAAGAATCAATTGTTGAGCTGAAAAAAGTTGTTTGGCCTACTAAAAAGCAGGTTATAAAAATGACTGGCGTAGTCATCGCTGTTAGTTTGATTACCGGTATTTTTATCGGCCTCCTTGACTTGCTTTTTACTAAAGCGATTGGCTTAATAATAAACTAAAATATGAAACAAGATATAGTTAAAGAACAAGCTGAAAACCACCTTATCATTAATTCTGATGAAAAGAAAAACGCCAACTGGTTTGTGGTTCATACCTACTCAGGTCATGAACAAAAAGTAGCCGCTGGACTAAAACAAAGAACCGAGTCCATGAACCTAACCGACTTTATTTTAGAAATTCTTATCCCCACTCAAAACAAAATTCAGATTAAAAAAGGCGAGAAACATTCCATCAAAGAAAAGCTTTTCCCGGGCTACATGCTGGTCAAACTGGTTTTAACCGACGACTCTTGGCTGGCGGTTCGCACCACTCAAGGTGTTACCGGCTTTGTTGGTGTTGGCAATAAGCCCACCCCTCTTCCGGCTCCGGAAGTAAAAAACATCATGAAGTTCATGCAAATGGAAGCCCCCAAGTATAAAACCACCTTTAGTATTGGCGAGGCAGTTAAAATTATTGAAGGCCCATTCGCCGATTTCTTGGGCAGTGTCGAATCCCTAGACGACGAGCGTGGTAAAATTAAAGTTTTAGTCTCTATCTTTGGCAGAGAAACTCCTGTAGAGTTAGACTTCTTGCAAGTCCAAAAAATATAAATATTTATATTGAGTAAAATCGAAATATGGCAAAGAAAGTTAAAATCGTTCTCAAGCTAAACATCCCCGCTGGTAAAGCTAACCCGGCTCCTCCAATCGGTCCGGCTCTCGGTCAACACGGTGTAGCCATCATGGATTTTTGTAATTCTTACAACGAAAAAACCAAGCAGATGCAAGGTATTATCCCGGCTGTAGTTACCATTTACGAAGACAGAAGCTTTGCTTTTGAGCTCAAAAAACCACCGGTTAGTGAGTTTATCAAAAAAGAACTAAATCTTAAAAAAGGTTCAAGTACCCCCGGTAGAGAAACAGCCGCTACTATTACCAATGATCAACTGGGAAAAATTGCCAAAGAAAAAATGGACGACTTAAACGCCAATGATCTAGAAGCCGCCAAAAAAATTGTAGCTGGCTCAGCCAAATCTATGGGAATAAAAATTAATCACGCTCCAGGAGCGTGATAGAAAGGTTCCGAACCTTAATATTATAATTTATGGGTAAAAAGAAAATCGCCGTTCTAGATCTATCTCAATCCGACTCTCCCAAGCTAAAAGCTTCCGGAACCAGAAGTCAAAAACTCACCAAGGCAAAAGAAAA
>JBDRQW010000083.1:0-30294 GCA_043826085.1 Candidatus Beckwithbacteria bacterium
AAAAGGTATCATAATACTTATATGAAACTTCAAACAATAACCTTAGATAATTATTTAAAAAAACAACTCAAAGACCCTGAGTTTAAAAAACTTTGGGAAGCAGGTGAGCCTCAATATCAGGCAACTAGGCAACTAATTAAAGCTAGAATAGATAAAAAAATATCTCAAAGACAACTAGCCAAAAAAGCCAAAACAACTCAAGCAGTTATTTCCCGTATAGAGAATATGACTGTTAACCCCACAATTGGCTTGCTTCAAAAACTTGGCCATGCTCTTGATAAACGTATGGAAATCCGTTTCAAGCCCCTAGCTACTTAAATTTGTTATACTCCAATTAATGAAAAACGTTTTGATTCTTCACGGCACTGAAGGTAATTCACAGGAAAATTGGTTTCCGTGGTTAGCCAATGAACTTAAGAAAAAAAATCACAAGGTTTGGGTACCTGACCTTCCTCAACCAGATCACCCAAATACTAAAAGATACCGAAAGTTTATTTTTGACAGTAATTGGGAATTTAACCAAGACTCAATTTTAATCGGCCACTCTTCAACTCCACTGGTTATCTGCAACTTACTTCAAAATTTACCAAAAGATGTACAAGTTAATACTTGTATTTTTATCGGTGCTTTTTATCAGGATCACGGCTGGACAACTATTGATAACTCAGAACTATTTATCGAACCCTACGATTGGAAAAAAATTAAAACCAAGGCCAAAAAATTTATCATTATCCATTCAGACAATGATCCCTATTGTCCTTTAGGTGACGCCAAATGGTTAGCCAAAACCTTAGATGGTGAGTTAATAATTAAAAAAGGCCAAAAACATTTCTCAACCGGCACTATGGGAGATAAATACAAACAATTCCCTGAACTTCTTGAGTTAATTTAACCTTCAGGGACTGACCCTGAAGGCATACAAGACTAATCAGATTCATTCTTTGTTTTATATACCTCTGGCAATTTGTCAGTAAAGTTGTATTCCACAAAAGGAACTTCTTGGGGGCAACCTTGAGCATAATAGATTCTAATGTTTGCAGGGTCGACTACAAATGCTGAGTGGGTAAAGCATTTATCCTCGTCCCTGGTTGTGCAGATAGCTGTTTTTGAATCACTATTTTTTCGATCTTTTAAAATATTTTTAAGATCTTCAACATTACTAGACTTAGCTATTAATTCTTTTGCTCTTTTTTGATGAGTTTTTGACCACTTCTCAAAAGAAGGAGAGGAATTAAACGACAAATTCCTATTAGGAAGGGTTAAAAAATGATTAGTCTTTACTGACCAGCCAGAAATTTTCTCAACAAAATATTTTTCTGGAACACCTTCAATACCAAAGCACTCATTTTTATCAGCTATCAGCATATTTCCACCAATTCTGGGGTTAAATGATTTAATCATCTCAACTGCCTCTTTTGCAGTAGCTGCATCTAAGATCAATCGCACATATGGCCTTCTAATATAGGAAACCTGATTCTCAGCTACTCTGACAAAAGTAGATACATAAGACACTCCTTTTTCATTTATTCCGCCATAATATCCATCTTCTTTTTCGTCAGGATTTTGAATAATTAATTTTTTATATTTATCCGCTTTGGTGTTAAATAACTTAATTTCATCATCCCAGCGCATCCAGGTAACCGGATCTCTGGTCTTAATCAAATACCAAGAATTATCAATAAGCTTTGCTGCTGTGGTACACATATAACTTCATTATATAACGAGATTAATTGTCGTCAAACTTGTCGAACACTTCCGACAATGATAGAATATAATCATGAATCAAGTAAAAAAAACACTTTCTCGATTTGGGCTGACAAATAATGAAATTCTCATCTATGTTGAAGCGTTAAAACAAGGGGAGGCATCCCCTTTTAAGTTGTCACAATTGACTAAAGTCCCTCGAACAACAGTTTATGATGTCTTAACCAGCCTATCCTTAAAAGGTCTAATCGAGATGACTCAAAGCGATGGACTTCAAAAACAGCAAACCAAAATAAGGGCCAAAAATCCTTCGGAATTAAGAAAAATTATTCAAACCAGAAAAGAACAGCTAACTTCTCTTGAGACAGATGTCTTAGAGATTCTCCCTCAACTAAAAGGGGATTATCACCAAGATGAGCCCAACGCAGATTTTAAGTTTTATCCTGGTATCAAGGGAGCTACTAAAGTTTTTTTTGAGGAAGATAAGGATCAAGTTGATTTACCAGTTTACTGTTGGACCCACTTAATGCCAATGGATGTTTTTGGTTCCATTAAGATGAATCAAAATGTTTTAAAAGAAACTAAATTTAGGTTACAAGCCAAAACAAAAGTAAAGGAAATAATTCCCCTGAATAACTGGACTAAGCATGTAATAAGTTACCAAGATGGACAAGATTCTAATTATCTGGATGCTAGAGAGGTTCGCTATTTAGATAACCCAATCTTTAAACAATATGCTCGCTTGGCAATCAAAGGGACTCGGGTCCGAATTACCTGCGCTCACAATGATGAAGTTTGGGGCTTAATCATTAACAGTCAAGCCTTGTCAAAAAGCTTGCAATCAATCTTTGAACTTACTTGGCAGATGAGTACTCCGCTAACAAAAAAAATGATAAAATCATGGGACGAAAATGAATTCTTAAAACAAGAAAAGAAAAAATAATGGAGAATTTATGAAAATATTTATCTTAAGCCCAAATTACAACTAATTAATAATTGATTGGTTATGGGATGTGGTATATTACAACTAATGAAGATTGTAATTTTTAATCCAAAAAATAGTTTTACTTCTCAACAGCGAAAACAACTGACTTCTTTTGGTCAAGTTATTTATACTAAGACGAGGGATGCACTACCAATAGGAAAACTTTTAGCGATGGCAAAAGGGGCAGAGATAGTAGGGGTAGACCCAGAACCACTCGGTGGTTTTGAGAAGGCAAAAGAAAAACTGACAAAAATTATGGAATCGTTGCCAAACCTTAAAGGAGTTTGTTTGTCAACAACATCATTTGGTTGGGTAGATTTGGAGTGGTGCAAGCAACATAAAATACCAGTTAGTAATGTGCCAGGATATTCAAAAGAGTCAGTTGCAGAACAGGCGATTGCATTTTTACTAGGTGCCTCAAAGAGGATTTTTATTTCAGACAGAAAAACACAAAAGGGTAAATATCAGATGGTGCAGGGGAATGAATTAAAAGGTAAAACACTTGGTATCATTGGATTGGGTAGTATTGGTGTTGCTACTGCAGAACTTGCCAAGGGAATAGGAATGAATGTAATTGCCTATACTCGTACACCTAAAAAGATGAAGGGTGTTAAGATGGTTTCACTAGGACAACTCTTTAAAACATCTGATGCAATTTCACTTCATGTAACCCATGAAAAAGATAATGACGAAATGATTGGGAAGGTTGAATTAAGAAAAATGAAAAAAGGAGTAATAGTGGTAAATACTGTTGATAGGGAGTTGGTTGATGAAAAAGCCATGGCACAAGCCTTAAAAACAGGACAGGTTGATACCTATGTTTATGAAGGAGAAGACTTAATTCATACGCCACTGGCAAAATTAGAGAATGCAATTGGTTTTAGAGGATTTGCCTGGTTTACTAAAGAGGCATTAGATAACTTGTATAGAATTTGGATTGAAAATCTTTTTGCATTGGTAAAAGGAAAACCTCAAAATAGAGTTGTTTAGCATATAATCACTTTCTATTCCTAGGCTAACTCAAGAACTTCTTAGTCAAATAATTCCAAAAGACCATAATTTTCTCCCTTTCGTGAAACCTTGGGGTTGACATGGCGTGAAAATAGTATAAAAATGGATCAAAGTGGAAAAAAGTGGTGAATATATGCTCATTGGTCAATATCAAACCAAGATTAATCAGAAGGGTCGAGTAGCTTTGCCGGCTAAGTTTAAACGAGTATTGGGTAAAAAAATCATTGTTACCGCCGGCTACGAACAGTCTTTAATGATTGTAACTCAAAAAGACTGGCAAGTGGCAGTTGATCGGATAAACCAGGGCTCTACTTTAGGCCCAACCAGAGAAACCGACAGGTTTTTATTAGGAAGCGCCCATGATGTTCAACTGGACAGTCAGGGACGGTTTGTTATTCCAAAACACCTAAGAGAATACGCTGACCTTAATCTAGATATTGTTTTTGTCGGAGTTGGAAACCGAGCTGAAATTTGGAATCAGGTAAGTTGGGAGGCTTATAGTCACAACTTAAATAAAAAAGTTAAGAAACTTGGAGAAAAACTTGATCAAGTTAAATCATGAACAAGGTTCTTCATAAACCGGTTTTATTAAAGGAAACCTGTAAGTTACTAAATATTAAGCCTCAAAAGGCTTATCTTGACTGCACTCTGGGTTCCGGAGGGCACACTGTCGAGATCATAAAGAAAGGAGGTAAGCTCTACGGACTAGATGTAGATGAAAAAGCGATTAAACGCACCCAAAAGCGGATTAATCAGGCCTGCCCAGGTGCTTTTTACCAGTTAAAACTTGGTAATTTTTCCAAGTTAAAAGAGCACGCAAAGGACTTTAAGCTTACATCTGTTTCCGGAATTTTAATGGATCTTGGTCTCTCTAGCGATCAATTGGAATACAAAGACAAAGGTTTTTCGTTTCAACATGACTCGCCTCTAGATATGAGAGCAGACGCCAGTTTAGGTGTCACTGCCAAAGATCTGATAAATGGCTTATCAAAAAATGAACTTGTTAAACTCTTTAACAAATATGGCGAAGAACAGTATGCTTTATCAATTGCTAACCATATTGTTCTACGACGTCGACAATCACCAATTACTACAACCCTAGAATTAGCCAGTCTAATTACTAAGGTTAAAAGAAAGAGAGGAGGCATTCACGAAGCTACCAAAGTTTTTCAAGCTTTAAGAATCGCGGTCAACGATGAGTTAAATAATCTCAAAGACGCCTTACCTCAAGCTTACAAATTACTTGAAAAAAATGGCAGATTGGTAGTTATCTCTTTTCACTCTTTAGAAGATAGAATTGTAAAAAACTTTTTCAAAGAGCACCAAGGATTAAGAATCTTAACCAAAAAGCCAATTACAGCTAGTAAAGCTGAGTTAGCCTTAAATCCTCGCGCTAGAAGCGCCAAACTAAGAGCCGCCGAAAAAATATGACCACCCTACAACAAAAACACTACGATCAAATCAGTAAAAAATGCAAAGTATGCTTGCTGGCCTCTTTGAGTCTAGTTGTATCCTTAAGTCTGGTCAAAATGGTTTTTTCAAACCGAGCTTCTACCTGGGGATCGGACTTAAATAAAATAAAACTGGAAACAGAGAACATTAGAAAAGAAAATCTCGTTTTAAGATCAAAGTTGGCCAAAGAATCCGGTGGTTTGAACAAATTAGCAGAGGAAGCCGAAGAAAAAGGTTTTACCGCTAAACTGAACTACAAGCACTTTACTAAAGGTCAAAAAGTGGCTCAAAATTTGCCATGAGCTCCAAGTGGCGTTTACTTTTCTTAAACATATTCTTCTCGTTTATCGGTTTTTTACTCCTCTCAAGACTTTTTTATTGGCAAATTTTAGCTTCAGAAAAATTAGTTAACTTAGCTTCTGCCCAACAGCAAACCATTATCAAAGTTTCAGCCAAAAGAGGGGAGATCTTAACCTCAGATGGCAGTTTTCTAGTCGCCAATCAACCCGCTTACTTTAGCTACATCAAAAGAAGTCAAGATAAACCCATACCATCAGACCTACCGGAAACCCTAGCTCCAATCGTATTTTCATCGATCACCGCTACCGCCACTCCATCTTCTCTTTTAAATCTCAAAGAGAAAGAAGCGTTAATTAAAGAAACCCAAAAAATTCTAAGTGAACGTTTTTCAGATCAAAGATTGCAATGGATCCCCATCGCCAGAAAAATAACCTCCACTCAAAAAACCAACCTTGAAGCTCTAAATATAAAAGACATTTTTTTTGAAGAAGAACAATCAAGATTGTACCCGGAAGCCTCAATGTCCGCTCACCTAATTGGCTTTGTTGGCTCAAATGAACAAGGCGGAGATCAGGGTTTTTATGGAATTGAGGGTTTTTATCAAAGGGAGTTGGCCGGTCGACCGGGGATTATCAAACAGGAAAAAGACGCTTTTAATCAACCAATCGTCATGGGGGACTACTTGACTCAAAACAAAAAAGATGGCCGTCAACTTCAACTTTATCTTAATAAAAGTCTTCAGTATATTATTGAAAATAAGTTAGCTAAAGCCATTACTCAATTTGGGGCTAAATCCGGATCTATATCAGTTATGGATCCCTACACCGGTGCCATTATCGCCATGGCCTCTCTTCCCTCCTATGATCCTCAGGAATTTTCAATTTTTAGCCCCGAACTTTTTTTAAACCCGGTAGTTTCGGATGCCTTTGAGCCGGGATCGATCTTTAAAGTATTAGTTATGGCTGCCGGTCTGGATGCCGGAGTAATCAAGAAAGACACCAAGTGCGATATCTGCGATGGTCCTTTAAAAATAGACAAATACACCATTAATACTTGGGATGATAAGTATCGGCCTGATTCAAACATGACCGACGTCTTGGTTAACTCAGATAATGTCGGTATGGTCTTTATTGGCCAAAAACTTGGTTTAGAGAAATTTTATGACTACTTTGATAAATTTGGTTTAAACCAAAAAACTAATATAGATCTTCAAGACGAAGTTGCTCCAGTCGCCAGAAAAAAGAATGATTGGACTTATGTTGACCTGGCTACCGCCAGTTTTGGCCAGGGATTTTTATCTACAGGCATTCAGCTTTTACAAGCTGTTTCAGTTATTGCTAATGGTGGTAACTTGGTTGAGCCTCACCTAGTTGAAAAAGTTATCAATGAAATCAAAGAAACTACCATCCCCACCAAGATAAAACATCGGGTTATCTCAACAGAAACCGCCTCTGTAGTCACAGATATGATGGTCGCTTCTGCCAAAGAGGGTGAGGCCAAGTGGGCTAGTATTAAAGGTTACCAAATAGCCGGTAAAACCGGTACCGCTCAAATCGCCTTTGAGGGTAAATATCAAGAAGAGAAAACCAACGCCTCTTTTATTGGTTTTGCTCCGGCCAAAAATCCCAAGTTTGTTATGCTAGTGACCTTAAAAGAACCCTCTACTTCTCAATGGGCTTCGGAAACTGCCGCCCCTTTATGGTTTTCAGTCGCCCAAGATCTCCTCAACCACTTCAACGTCCTACCTGAAAACTTATAAGGTTACGAATCTAACAAGTTTTTATTCTAAAATTAGGGGGTTAATTTTCTTTTCAGCCTTATTATTTAAAGGCGATTCTACAAATTTTTGATAATTACGCTGTAGTTTTAAAACATATTCAGGATGAAGATAATCCTGCAACAACACTTTATTTATATAAGATGGATAGGATGAGTGAGTATAATTTTCAAGATTTGGAGCAAGTTTTTCAGGGTTTTTATGAATATACTTTGATAAGTAAACTAGTTGTTCACTTGTGTCTACAATAACATTTTTATATCGTCCCTGAAAAATCGCCCCCTCATGA
This sequence comes from Candidatus Beckwithbacteria bacterium, assembly GCA_043826085.1. Classification (GTDB taxonomy): domain Bacteria; phylum Patescibacteriota; class Microgenomatia; order UBA1400; family CG1-02-47-37; genus CAXBYZ01. The sequence goes on from JBDRQW010000083.1 coordinate 7,519, forward strand.
TTATGTCTATTTTGAAAATACATAGCATATGTAATCATTAACCGTCGCATTAAATTAGAAATGTTAGTTTTTTTGGTAGCAGAAGGCAACTGCTTAAAAATAAAATGAAAATGATTTGGCATTAAACAGTATGCCACCAAGTGAATAGTTGTTAGGTTCGTAACCTTAACATTTTTATATGGCTTGCTTACTAATTTGGTATAGCCAAAGAATTTAGAGCAAGGATAAGTCAGATAATACTCAAGAATTGACAGGAAAGTTTCGTAATCTTGCTCATCAATAAAAATTTTATGTTTATAGGCACCGCGATTTAAAATATGATAAAAGTATTGGCTCTTAAAATTTCGATTGTAGTATTTACTGGGCATTAACATAAATATAGCACAAAACTTATAAGGTTACGAACCTAGCAAGTATTTTTATTGGAAATTTAGGGTAAAATAGAAGCAATGTTGCAAAAGATCAGAAAATTAATTCCAAACTTTATTGTTAATAATCTTTGGCACTTACCAATAGCCATTTTAGCTAATCTTTGTTACGGATTTCCTTCAAGAAAATTAACTATAATTGGTATCACCGGTACCTCCGGAAAAACTACCACCTCTTATCTTATATATCATTTGCTTTTAAAAGCTAATCTTAAAGTTGCCCTAATTTCAACCATCTTATGTAAAATCGGTAAAAAAGAAATAGATATTGGCCTTCATGTAACCAATCCTAGTCCCTTTGCTTTGCAAAAAATGCTTAAAAAAATAAAAGATAAAGGCTACACTCATCTGGTTTTAGAAACCACTTCTCATGGTTTGGCGCAACACCGTTGTTGGGGAATTAACTTTCAATATGGCGTCTTAACCAACATCGCTCACGAACACCTTGACTACCACAAAACCTTAAAAAACTATCAAAAAGCTAAGCTTAAACTAATTAAAAAAGCCAAAGTTGCCGTAATTAACAGACTAGATCCATCCTATCAACTAGCAATTAAAGCCGCTTCGGGAAGAGTAATTGAATTTGATCAATCTTGCAAATTTATCTCCAAAAACCTAATTGGTTCTTTTAATCAGAAAAATATTTCTGCCGCTGTTGCCATCGCCAAAGACTTAAATATTCCCATAAATACTATCAAAAAAGCCATTTCATCTTTTCCCGGCGTTCCCGGAAGGATGGAAGTCATTCAAACTAAACCATTTAATATTGTCATCGACTTTGCTCATAAACCAGATGCCCTAATGGCTGCCCTAGGGTCTTTAAGAAAAATAACCAAAGGCAAACTTATCTCTGTTTTTGGCTGTGCCGGTTTACGCGATATTTTAAAGAGGCCAATCATGGGTAGAATTTCTTCTAAATTAGCAGATATTACTATCTTAACCGCCGAAGACCCCAGAACCGAAAGCGTTATTGATATTAATAATCAAATTGAATCCGGCTTTATTAAAAGCAAAACTAACCATCTTTACCGTCAACCGGATCGGCAACAAGCCATCAATCAAGCCATTGCTTTAGCCAAACCCAAAGACACTGTTGCTCTTTTTGGGAAATCCCACGAAAAATCAATCTGTTTTGGTACAATAGAGCATCCTTGGTCAGAGCACTTGGCTGTCAAGAAAGCTATAAAATTACTATCAAAAAAATCATCATGAAAGAATCATTATGAAAAACATCACCGCCATTATCTTAGCCGCCGGCGAAGGCAAAAGACTCAAACCCTTAATCACCCCCAAAGGTCTATTATCATTTTTGGGCAAATCTATGGTTAGCTGGCATATTAATGATCTAAATCAAGCCGGTATTGATAACATCATTGTAGTTGTTAGCCTCAAAGCTAAAAAAGAATTTGAGTCCAAGTTACCTTCAAGTCTAAAAATAGTAGTCCAAAAGAATCCGAATGGCATGGCCGATGCTTTATTGTCAGCCTCTCCTTTTATAAAAACCAAATCAACTATAATTATCAACGGTTCTGACTTATTATCAATTTCAGCTATCAGTGATTTTGTAAAACACATCAAAGTCAAACATCCAAATATCTTACTTTCCGGTTTAAAGCTGGATTACTATCTTCCCGGCGGCTACTTTAAACTAGAAAACAAAAAACCGCTAGCTATTATCGAAAAGCCGGGCGAAGGCAATCAACCAAGCCCATACTTTAATATTGTTCTTCACTATTTTAAAGATACTAAAACTTTTATAAACACTCTAAAAACCACTAAATCAAAACAAGATGACATTTACGAGAAAGCCTTATCAAAGTTAATGGCAGATGGTCAAGTAAATATGTTTGAGTATCAAGATTACTTTGCTCAGATCAAGTACCCCCACCAAATTTTAGACATGGTTGATTTATTTCTAACCAGTCGACTGGATAAAAAATCCGCCATTCACCCTACTGCTAAGATTATGTCCGGTGCAGTTATCAAAAACTCCTACATTGGAAAAAATGTAGTCGTCGGCAACAACGCTTTAATCAGAGACTCGATTATTGAAGAGGGCAGTGTGGTTGGCTATAACACCGAGATTGCCAGAAGTTACGTTGGCCCCAAATCATTTTTTCACTGCAACTACGTTGGCGACTCGGTTATTGAAGGCTCAACCAACATGGGTTCAGGATCGAGATTAGCCAACTTAAGATTTGACGAAAAAGAGATTGGGGACACCGGCAAAAAAAAGTTTGGAGCTGTCCTGGCTCATGGAGCCAAGCTTGGTATTAACGCTTCGATTATGCCGGGAGCCATGATTAAAGCTAATCAAATTGTTGGCTCTGGAGTAGTTTACTATGCTAAATAAAATCAAGTCTATTCACTTTACCGGCATTAAAGGCGTCGGTATGACTCCTTTAGCTTTGTGTGCCTTAGATCTTAAAAAAAAAGTTACCGGTAGTGATACCGACGAAGTTTTTCCCACCGATAAAGTTCTAAAAAAAAGAGGTATTAAAGTTAAAGTTGGTTTTAAAGCAAAAAACTTACCAAAAAAATTAGATTTACTAATCTACACCGGCGCTCACGGCGGTTCAACTAATCTTGAAGTTACTACAGCCAAAGATAGGGGAATCCCCACTCTTAATTTAGCCCAAGGACTACAGTTGTTTACTCAAAATAAACAAGTTTTAGCCGTTGCCGGTGTTGGCGGCAAATCAAGTACATCAGCCATGCTTGCAGTTGTACTAAACTCAGCCGGACTAAAACCAAGTTTTTCGGTTGGGGTTGGCAACATTAGCAACTTAGAAACTCCCGGTAGGTTTGTAAAAAAATCTAAAGTTTTTATCGTTGAAGCCGACGAGTATGTAGCCGATCCAACAGCTGACCAAACTCCACGCTTTCACTATCTAAATCCCTCTATGGCCATCCTAACCAACATTGAACACGATCACCCCGATGTCTATCCTTCGCTAGATGATATTTTTGCCACTTACAAAACTTTTATTAGTAGAGTTCCTGATAATGGCACAATTATTGTTAATCAAGATAACAAAAACATTAAACAATTTATCAAAAAAATTAACAGACCCGTCATTACTTACGGTTTTTCACCTCAAAGTGATTGGCAGATCATTAAAGTTCACCAAGCCGATCAAAAACAATTTTTTAGCTTAAAACACTGCGGGATAGAGTGGCCTCAAATGATTCTCAATGTTCCGGGAAACTACAATATCCAAAACGCTACCGCCACTGTCATTGCCGCCCATCAGCTTGGAGTCAAACCGGATAAAATCAAAGTAGGCTTAAAAAAATTCATAGGTTCGAGCAGGCGTTTTGAGTTAATGGGTCAGGTTAAGGGTATTCTCTTTTACGACGACTACGCCCACCACCCCATTGAAATCAAAGCTATGTTAAAGGCCGCCAAAAACTGGCTACCCGGCAGAAGAATCATTGCTATCTTTCAATCACACACTTATAGTCGAACCAAAGCGTTATTAACAGAATTCTCAAAAAGCTTTGATTCTGCCGATATTGTTTTAATCAACGACATTTTCTCTTCGGCCAGAGAAGTAGATAACTTGGGCTTAACCGGAAAGATATTTACTCAGGAAGTCAAAAAGTATCATCCCAAAGTTAATTACTGTTCCGGAAAAAAACAAACCATAGACTACCTGGTAAACCATGCTTTAAAAGGGGATGTTGTATTTACCATTGGTGCCGGCAATAACTGGCTTTGGCACAAAGACATTATTAAAGCCATAAAAACAAGATGACTTTGGATCTAAAACAAAACCAACCAATGAAAGATCACACCACTTTTAAAGTTGGTGGCCCGGCCGAATTTTTCTGCCTAGCTAAAACGGTTGATGATTTAATTTCAGCAGCGAAATTAGCTCAAAAAAATCATTGGCCCTTTCATATTCTGGGAAAAGGCAGTAACGTTTTAATCAGCGATCGGGGCTTAAAAGGTTTAACCGTCATTAATCAAACCGATAAAATCACTATTTTACCCAATGAGCAAGTTGAATTGTCCAGCGGCTTATTTTTACCCAAAGCCATTCTTTATTTAATCAATCAGGGCTTGACCGGATTGGAAGTTTTCAGCGGTATTCCGGCCACGATTGGCGGAGCTACCAAGGTTAAAATGCATGGCGTCGGCGCTCTTTGGGAAGACTTTATTGTCAAAGTCAATAAATATCAAGAAATAATTTTATCGGTAGTTATCCAATTGAAAAAAGGTGATAAAAAAGCGGCTTTGGCTAAAGTTAAAACCATTCAAGCATTAAAGGTACATCAGCCTCAAATCTCCAGCGGTTGTATTTTTAAAAACCTATCTTTGGATCAACAAAAAAAGCTTGATCTGCCAACCCCCTCTATTGGCTATATCATGGATAAAGTTTTAAACCTAAAAGGCATCACTATTGGTCAGGCGAGAATATCATTAAACCACGCCGGTTTTATAGAAAACTTGGGAGGCGCCAAAGCTAGTGATATAGTAAAACTGATAGAGTTAATGAAACAGTCAGCCAAAGATAAACTAGATTTAAACTTAAAACTAGAAATTCAAACTTTAGGATTTTAATATGGACAAACTTATCATCAAAGGAGGAGTTCCCCTAAAAGGAGCAGTCAAACTCTGTGGTGCCAAAAACTCCTCTTATAAGCTAATGATTGCTTCGCTTTTGTGTTCGCATGAAAACCGCCTTCTTAACTTTTCTCGCATTGCCGATGTTAGTTTGGTTAGAGATATTATCAAGCAGTTAGGAGCCAAGGCTTATTCGGCTGGAGATAGAACTATGTTTGTCAACGCTAAAACTCTAACTAACTCAGTTATCCCAAAAAACTTAGGCAAAGCCTCCAGGGCCTCAAGCATGTTTATTGCCCCTTTATTAGCCAGGTTAAAAAAGGCTACAGTTCCTCTTCCCGGTGGAGATAAAATTGGCAAACGGCCTTTAGGTTGGCACTTTGATGGCTTAAGAGCCATGGGGGTAAATCTTGAAGTGAAAAACAATATGCTAGTTGCCAGTTGTCAGAGCTTGCATGGAACTGACTATACTTTTCCCAAAAACTCTCACACCGGTACCGAAACCTTAATTATGGCCGCAGTTTTAGCCAAAGGAGTTACTAATATTCGTAATGCCGCTCTTGAGCCGGAGGTTGACGACTTGATAGGGTTTTTAAACAAAATGGGAGCCAAGATTAAAAGAAAACCAAATAGAATTATTAAAATTCAGGGAGTTAAAACTTTAAAACCGGTTATTCACCAAGTCATGCCGGATCGTAACGAAGCCGTTTCCTACGCTATCGCCGGAATTATTACCAAAGGTGATGTCATTATCGAAAATGCCAACAAAGATCACCTAAAAATATTTTTGAGAAAATTAAAGTTAGCAGGAGTAGGTATTGAATTAGGTAAATATGGTATTAGAATTTACTATCAAGAAAATCTTCGGGCTGTAGATATAATAACTAAACCTCATCCTGGATTTGCTACAGATCACCAGCCACTTTGGTCTATTTTAGCCACTCAATTACATGGCTCTTCCAAAATAATTGAAGCAGTTTTTTCATCCCGATTTCAATTTGCCAAAGATCTAAAAAGTATGGGAGCCAATCTAAAATTCTTTGATCCCAAGCCAAAAGATCCAAATAGCTTTTATAACTTCAATTTAGAGGATGATAATCCGGCCAATCAGCACGGTATGATTATCACCGGACCAACTCCATTAATAGGAATGACTATCAAAGTTACCGATATCAGAGCCGGGGCTACTCTGGCTCTGGCCGGTCTGGCCGCCACTGGCACTTCTACCCTAACCGGACTTGATCACATTGACCGTGGCTACGAAGACTTTGCCGGGCGTTTGTTGCAACTAGGCGCTAATATTAAAAGGATAAAAAGTTAATTTATGTGTGGAATATTTGGATTAGTTGGTGGCAAAAAAGATGCCGCTCAAGTTATTATAAAAGGTTTAAAAAAACTGGAATATCGTGGTTACGATTCTTGGGGTATTGCAGTTAAAAGTAATGGAAAAATAAGAATAGAACGTCACCTTGGTAAGATCGGTCAAGCAAAAACCAAACTACCTCAATCAAATATAGGTCTAGGTCATACTCGTTGGGCTACTCATGGCGGAGTCACCATCGGCAATACTCATCCTCACCTGAATTTTCAAAAAAATCTTTGCCTAGTTCACAACGGCATTGTCGAAAACTTTAGACCTCTAAAGGAAAAGCTATTAAAAACCTACCAATTTTCTTCAGAAACAGACACCGAGGTAGCCCTTCACCTAATTGAAGAAAATCACAAGAAGATGAGCTTGCTCAAAGCTGTTAAAAAAACTTTTAAGCAAATTCATGGTATGAATGCCCTTATTGTTCTTGATTCCAATAAAAATGAGCTGGTAGCAGTTAAAAATGGTTCGCCATTAACCATTGGCTTAACTAAAGACGCTACTTATATTTCTTCCGATGTTTGGTCTTTACTCGATCACACCTCTAAGGTGATATTTATGGAGGATAACCAACTAGCTCACTTAACTGCCGGCCAAGTTTCCATAATTAATCTTAAAACCAATAAAAAAATCAAACCAAAGATTACCAAACTTAACTGGCAATCAGAGCAAAGCCGACTTGGAAAATTTCATCACTACATGCAAAAAGAAATTGCCGATCAACCAAAAGTTTTGGACAATTTAAGTAGGTTAGACCCAGACACTCTAAGCTTAACTATTAATTCAATTCAAAACTCAGCCGAGACTTACTTACTTGGTTGCGGTACGGCTTACTATGCCGCCCTTTTTGGAGAATATCTCTTTAACCTAAACGGGATAAAAGCTAAGTCAATTATTGGTTCCGAGTTTATCAAGTATAAAAAACTCTTATCAAAGCAGGATGTCTTTTTAATGCTATCTCAAAGCGGTGAAACTATTGATGTAGTTGAAGCCGTAAATTTAGCCAAAAGCAAAAAAATGAAAGTCATGTGTCTAACTAATGTTCTCGGTTCGACTCTTTATAGAAAGTCAGACCATCAAATTCTACTTCAAGCGGGGCAGGAAGTAGCCGTTGCTTCTACTAAAGCTTTCACCGCTAAGTTAGCCATCTTAATTCAACTTGTTTACCTAAAAGCCGGCAATTTAAAACTGGGCCAAAAATTAATATCTCAGTCAGCTAAAGCCATTACAAAAATTCTTGAAAACTCATACCAAAAAAAGCTAATAAATCTAGTCAAAAAATTAAAAGACCAAGACCGTATCTTTGTTATCGGTAGGCAGTTATCTTATCCGATAGCCCTGGAAACTGCTTTAAAAATTAAAGAGGTTAGTTACATTCATGCCGAAGGCTATGCCGGTGGTGAGCTAAAACACGGCCCCATCGCTTTAATAGATCAAGGCACTCCTTGCATTGTTATAGCCCCACTGGATGAAACTTTTACAGATATAATCTCAGCAGCTTATGAATTAAAAGCCAGAGGCGGTTTTATCATTGGTATCTCACCCAAGAGTGATCCGGTTTTTGACACTCACTTAAAAGTCAAAGATCTTAAAGAAGCGACGGCTATCATAAACACCGTTGTTGCCCAATCTTTAGCTTACTATCTGGCTATTGCTCGGGGTTTAAACCCGGACAAACCCAGAAACCTAGCCAAATCCGTCACCGTTAAGTAAGTCGTTGCTATTATTAGTCCAAGTTTGATAAAATAAACTTATGAAAACAAAAGTTTTAAATTACCGTGTAATTGTTACTCCAGATAAACAGACTGGAACAGGAAAAGCTGGCTTTACAGCTTTATGCCCTACCTTGGGTGTAGCCGATGATGGTAATACTGTAGAGCAAGCATTATCTAATTTAAAAAAGGCTATACAAGTTTTTGTTGATAGTCTCATTGAAGACAAAGAACCAGTTCCTGTTGATCAGCCAGAGCATGATATTGTCACCACTGCTCAAATTAACACCCTCCAGAGATTTCAATTTGCCTAAAGATTAAATGCCTAAACTGCCTCAGATTAAACCAAAAAAGGTAGAGAAAGTATTACTCAATCTTGGCTTTTATCCACGAAAAGGAAAAGGTAGCCATACAGTTTATAAGCACTTAGATGGTCGAAGAACGGTTGTTGCAACTCATAATCGCCCAATCAGAACAGGCACTTTAAGGGCTATTCTTAGACAGATAGATTTGCCGATTAAGGAATTCTTAAAAAAAATCTAAACCTTGTAGGTTCAAGAAAATGTGATGTTTCTGGTACAATATACCGGTGTTAAATAAACAAACAAAAATTGTTGTTATTGGTGGCGGTACCGGTAGTTTTGTTCTGCTTTCCGGCTTGAAACAATATCCGGTTGACCTAACCGCTATCGTCCCGGTTACCGATGACGGTGGTTCCACCGGTAGGCTTCGAGACGAATTTGGATTTTTACCGGTAGGGGACATGCGCCAATGTTTGGCCGCCCTAGCTTCGGAAAATGGAATTTTACGCCAACTACTTCTATATAGATTTAATAAAGGGGCGGGGTTAAAAGGTCACAACTTAGGCAACCTTATTTTAACTTCTCTTGAGGACTTGGTTGGTTCCGAACCTGAGGCCATAGAAGTAGCTGCCAAGATATTTAAATTAAAAGGCAAGGTTTTACCCATCTCAAGTCAACTAGTTAAATTAGCGGCCAGCTATTCAACCGGTAAAACCATAATATCTGAACACAAAATTGAAACTCATAAGTTAAAAGTAGGAGAAACCATTAAAAAACTCTACACTGTTCCCAAGGCTGTCACTAATCCAAAAGCCACTAAAGCCATTAAACAAGCTGACTTAATTATCCTGGCCGCTGGTGATTTATACAATAGTATTATTGCCAACTTAGTTATTTCCGGTACTAAAAAAGCCATTAATCAATCAAAAGCTAAAATTGTATATGTAATTAACTTAATGACCCTAAACTCTCAAACTCACCACTTTACCGCTAAAAAACACCTAAGCGAAATCGAAAAATACCTGGAGAAAGAAGTTGATCATATCCTAATTAACAATCAACCTATCCCGGATATTTATCTTAAAGCCTATAAAAAACTTGATGAGTTTCCAGTTAAAGACGACTTAAAAAGGGACATTAGGGTAATTAGAAAACACTTACTAGCCGACTCAAGTTACCAAAAACCCAAAAGCGATTCTCTAAAACGAAGTTTATTAAGGCATGATTCCGACAAACTAGCCTCAGCTATTATTGAATTAATTTAATTATGTCAAGAAAATTATCAATATTTACTTGTCATAATTTGAAAAAATACCAGTATCAAAAACCTCGTTTAAGTCAACTAACCTATCAAATTCCGATCAATATCAAATACAGCATTGAGTCGGGCTCACCCGCTCATATTGGTCCTCACTCCGGAGCTATTGACTATATTGTTCCCAGTAACACTCCAGTTTTAGCTGCAGCTGATGGGAAAGTTACAGAAATAATAAAAAATTACTCGACCCCCTTTGTATTCAGAATTCAGGGTAATTATTGGTCAACTCGTTTATTTCGAGGCAGAATGAACTATATTACTTTAAGCCATAAACAAAAAGGAGTAGAAGAGTTTTCATTCTATGCTCACTTGAAAAAAGGAAGTTTTAACGTTCAATTAAACCAGACAGTTAAGCAAGGTCAAGTTATTGCTCAAACCGGATGGTCTGGTTGGATGGATAGACCACACTTACATTTTGTTATTTATACAAAAAAAGTTATTGATTATTCTCAAGAAACTCACGAGAGTTTAACTCCAAAATGGTAAAACCAATCTTAATATCCATCTCTCCGAATATTAGTAAAGATGATGTTGTTTTAGCGCTAAAAACGATATTTAAACCAATGAGTTGGGGACAGGGTAGTGCAAGTAAAAATCTATCTATTAAATTAAAAAAACTACTAAATCAAGACCATTGTTGGTTATTTAACCTCGGTAGAAATGCTCTGCAGGTTGGATTAGAAGCTCTTGAATTAAAATCAACCGACGAAGTTTTGTGCCAAGCTTTTACTTGTGTAGCTGTACCAAATGCCATTAATTGGGCCGGCGCCAAGCCTATTTTTGTAGATACCATTAAAAATGGCTTTAACCTAAACCCTAAAGATTTAGCCAAAAAAATCACCAAAAACTCCAAAGCCTTAATTATCCAACACACTTTTGGTCAACCCGATGATATTAACCAAATTAAAGCCATTTGCAAAAAACATCACCTTTTTCTTATCGAAGACTGTGCTCATGCTTTAGGCGCTAATTATCAAGATAAACCAGTTGGTAGTTTTGGCGATCTGACCATGCTAAGTTTTGGCCGAGACAAAATTATCTCCTCAGTTTTTGGCGGTGCCTTACTCACAAAAAACAAAAAATTAGCCGATAAAATAAATAAAACTTATCAATCTTTAAACTATCCGCCCTACTTCTGGATACTAAAACAACTTCTTCATCCCATTATCACCAGTTTTATTAAACCTCTGTATTTTTCTTTAGGAAAGTATTTAATGTTCCTATATCAAAAAACCGGACTCCTTACTTGGCCGGTTTTAACCAGTGAAAAGAAAAACCAGTCGGGTTTTAAGACTCAAAAAATGCCCAATGCTTTATCTGTACTTGCCAACTACCAATTCAATAAACTAGCCACATTAAATAAACAAAGACAAAAAATCGCCAAACTCTACCATCAAATATTCCAGGTACGGAACCTGGAATATTCCCCCTTGCTTCGTTATCCATTATTAGTTGATCACCCGGAAAAAATCATCAAACAGGCAAAAAAACAACAAATTTTACTAGGGGATTGGTATAGGCCAGTCATCGCTCCAAAAGGAGTTGATTTAAAAAAAGCAAATTATCAACAGGGAAGTTGTCCTAATGCTGAAGCGGTTAGTAAAAAAGTTATTAATCTGCCAACTTTGATTACCGAAACCCAAGCTAAACAAGTTTTTAAACTAATTTATGATCACCGCTAAAAAAATAGAAAAAAAATCAGTCTGGGAAAACTTTTTACAGTCATCTGATCAAGTTAACTTCTTACAATCCTGGAACTGGGGTGTCTTTCACCTTAATTTGGGCCACTCTATAACCAGGCTCGGCTTCTATAAATCAAAAAAACTAATAGGCCTGGCCCTACTCATTAATATTAAAGCCAAAAGAGGAAGCTATCTTGAGTGTCCGGGAGGTCCGATTATTTCATACTATGACCAAGAAACTATCAAACAAGCTTTTGATTTAATCAAAAAACTTGGAGTTAAAGAACAAGTCAGCTTTATTAGGGTTAGGCCAAACGTAATAGAAACAAAAGAAAACCTATCTCTTCTAAAAAAACTAGGTTTAATCAAATCTCCCATGCATCTTCATGCCGAGACCACCCGGGTTCTTGATCTTGATCGCTCCAAAGAAGAGCTTTTAAGTCAGATGAGAAAAAATACCAGATATGCTATCAAAAAATCTGAGAAACTAAAAGTTTTGGTTACCACCTCTGTTAATCCAAAAGATATTGATTTCCTTCACCAGCTCCAATTAGATACAGTCAAGCGTCACCACTTTGTTCCATTCACCAAAGATTATTTCTTATGTCAACTCAATGCCTTTAAACAAGACAATCAAATTCAATTATTTAAAGCATCATACCAAGATCAAGTTCTAGCCATCTCGTTTATCATTTTTTACGGCCCTGAAGCTATTTATCACTACTCAGGCTCAAGCTCTCAACATCGAGAAATTCCTGCTTCCTATGCCCTTCAATGGGCCGCTATTAAAGCTACCAAAAAGAGGGGATTAAAGAGATATAATTTTTGGGGGATTACTAAAGATAATAAACAAGATCACCGCTTTTCTGGGATCACTTTGTTTAAAAAAGGTTTTGGAGGTCGGCAAGTTAATTATATAAGGGGTCATGATTTACCGCTCAAACCCACTTATTGGCTCACTTTCATTTTTGAGACTTTAAGAAGAAGAATTCGTCATCTATAATAGTCCTATGGCCTTATTACTTGGACTCTTAATTTTTTCTTTTACCGTTACAGCTATCACCCTAGTACCTTTCATTAACTTACTCTATAAGCTAAAGTTCACCAGAAGAGCTCAAATCACCACTGATGCCTTTGGTAAAAAGACCCCTATCTTTGACAGGTTTCATAAACATAAAAAAGGCACTCCTGTTGGCGGCGGTTTTTTAATGATTTCAGTTATTATCTTTCTTTTTTTTCTCCTTTTTCCTCTTGCTAGGTACTTAGGTGTCTTTGTTACTCACGTCTATCCGATTAAAGAAGAGATTCACATTATCTTTTTTACTTTTATTTCTTTTGGGTTATTGGGTCTTTATGATGACATCATGAAGTTTTTTAACTTTAAGCAAACCGGTTTTTTTGGTCTTCGCATGCGTCACAAGTTTATTATTCAATGGATCTTAGCTTTAATTATTGCCCTCCTTCTTTACCTCAATCTCGGCATCGATATTCTCTACGTTCCCTTTTTCCAAACTTTTAACTTAGGTTGGCTTTACGTACCCTTTGCCGCCACCACTATTGTAGCTTTTACTAACGCCGTTAACATTACCGACGGCCTTGATGGTTTAGCCAGTGGAGTCTTAATGATTGCCTTATTTGCTTTTTGGTTTTTATCGGCCTCTATTCTAGACACTCCGCTTTCATTCTTCTTGGCTTTGTGGATCGGTAGCCTTATTGCCTTTTTATACTTTAACGTTTATCCGGCTCGTATTTGGTTAGGCGATGTCGGGGCTCTATCTTTTGGAGCCACCTTTGCCGTGGTTGGCTTACTGCTTGGCAAAGTCATGGCCTTAATTATTATCGGCGGCATATTTATAGCCGAAATATTATCAAGTTTAATTCAACTTCTTTCAAAAAAATTCTTAAAAAAGAAAGTATTTCCGGTATCTCCCTTACATCTTTGGCTTCAACTCTTGGGCTGGGAAGAACCAAAAATTGTCACTAGGGCTATTCTAGCCAGTATCATGTTGGCAGTCTTTGGTGTTTGGTTGGCGGTTATTTAAATGGCAAATAGGCCACTAGGTATTATTGACTCGGGTCTCGGAGGTCTAAGCATTCTAAAAGCCATTACTTCTAAGTTAAAAAAAGAAAACATTATTTATCTTGCCGACCATAAATACTGTCCTTTTGGAGATAAAACCACTAAGGAAATTAACCAGCGCTTGAGTTTAATCATGAAATTTCTGCTTAAAAAAAACTGCAAAGCTGTTGTCATCGCCTGTAACACCGTCACCACCTCTTCGATTAAATTCTTAAGATCAATTTATCCCACCATGCACTTTATTGGTACTGTTCCAGCCATTAAACCCGCCATAGAAAAAAACTTAAAACATAACATTATAGTTCTTGCTACTCATAAAACTATTAATAGTAATTATCACCAGCAGATGGTCGACAGTCTTGATAAAAAGGGCAAAGTGGTGGGTTTAGCCTGTCCCGGATTAGTCGAAGCTATCGAGACAGGTAATAAACAAAAAATTACATTAAAATTAAAAAAGATTCTCAAAAAAATTCAAGACAGCTATAGTGCTCTTGTTTTAGGTTGTACTCACTATATTTTAATTAAAGACCTAATTAAAAAACTCGCTGCTCCAAGTACAATCATCATCGAGCCATCCAAAGCCATTGCCAACCAAACAAAAAAAATCCTAGGAGACAACAACCTACTCTCAAACATTCCATCCCGGGATGGAATGTTATTATTAACCACTGGTGACCCAAAAAAAGTCAGTCAAGTAGCCAGTAAATTACTAAAAAATAGTATAATATTTGATAAATGCAGTATCTAAACAAAAAAATTGCTATCTTGGGACTAGGACTTGAATCAATTGATCTTCTTGACTGGTTAAAAAAGAACTCAAAAAATTGCTCAATCACCATTTTTGATATAAGAGAAGAAATAGAAGATCTTGGGGGCAACGACTACAGCTTTTCACTTGGAAAAGATTACTTAAAAAACGGATTAACCCATTTTGATGTTATTTTTAGATCACCTGGTTTCTACAGGCTTAATCCTGAGTTACTAAAAGCCGAAAGATTAGGAGTCGAGATTACCAGCCCCACCAAATTATTTTTTAAACTATGCCAAGCTAAAATTATTGGTGTTACCGGCACCAAAGGCAAGGGTACTACCACCACTTTAATTAATAGAATTCTTAAAACTTCCGGTCAAAAATCTTATATAGCTGGTAATATTGGTAAGCCTGCCCTAAATCTTTTGGATAAACTAACTAGTAAAGACTGGGTTTGCCTGGAACTATCTAGTTTTCAACTCCAAGATCTGGATATTAGTCCCCATATTGCCATAGTTTTAAACATTACTAGCGAACACCTAGATGTTCATCAAACTACCCAAGAATATCGGCAAGCAAAACTAAACCTAATTACCCATCAAAAAAAATCAGACAAAGTTATTCTTAATGCTGACTTTGAATTCACCAAAGAACTCACCAAGCTCACCCCTGCTAAAACTTACTTTTTTAGCCGTCAAAAAAAGGTTAATGGCTGTTATGTCGAAAACAACCAGATTCTACTAAATATTGACGATCAAATTGCCACCATTGGTCAAGCAGATTCACTGCTTCTACGGGGTGCTCATAATCGAGAAAACATTACCGCCGCTATTATTGCTGCCTTCCTAGCCGGGGCTGACCTAGAATCAATTAACCAAGCCGTCTTTTCCTTTAAGGGCTTAAAACATCGACTTCAATTAATTAAAGAGGTCAAAGGAATCACTTTTTACAATGATTCTTTTTCTACCACTCCGGAAACCGCCATTGCCGCTTTAAGATCATTTTCAGAGCCCATGACCATTATTCTAGGAGGTTCCAACAAAGGATCAGATTACACTATTTTAGGGCAAGAAATAGCCAAGACAATCAATTTAGTCAATATTATCCTAATTGGGGAAATGGCCGGAGAAATCAAGAAAGCCATTAAAAAAGCCGGTTATCCAAAAGCAAAAATCATCTACAAACCCAGAAACATGACTAAAATTGTTAACTTTGCCTTTAAGGCTTCCCAAAAAGGTGATGTTGTCGTCCTCTCTCCCGCTTGTGCCAGTTTTGATATGTTTAAAAACTACAAAGACCGAGGCGATCAATTTATAAAAGCCGTTAACCATCTCTAAAAATGAAGAAAAAAAAGCCAGACCTCATTCTCTTTTCGTTAACCATATTTCTGACTCTTTTTGGTATCATCATGGTTTACAACGCCTCTGTTTTTGAAAGTTATCAACTTTTTTCAGATAAATATCATTTTTTAAAACTCCAGGCTATATGGTCAGCTCTCGGGTTTTTAGGACTATGTGCAACCACTTTTATTTCTCTAGATTTTGTTAAAAAAATTTCTCCCCTGGCTTTGCTCATCAACATTATTTTACTTATAATTGTTTTAATTCCAGGTTTATCTGACAAATCATTTGGCGCCAGAAGATGGATTTCTATTGCCGGCTTTAACCTCCAACCAACAGAATTAATAAAACTTGTTTTAAGCATCTACTTGGCTGCTTGGTTAGCCAAAAAAAGAAACTTTCTACCCTTTCTCGCTATTCTCGGTTTTATCTTAGGTTTAATTATGCTCCAGCCGGACCTTGGCACCTCCATCGTCATTATCTTGATCGGAGTCATCGTTTACTATATATCAGGAGCTAAGCTAACTCACTTAATAATCACCGGATTAATCGGTGGTCTTTCAGGCATTGGCTTAATTTTGTCATCACCATACAGAAAAGCCAGGCTTCTAACTTTCTTTGATCCATCAGCTGATCCACTAGGTAGTTCGTATCACATCACCCAAGCTTTAATTGCCATCGGTTCCGGCGGGCTTTGGGGTTTGGGTCTAGGTCAATCGCGCCAGAAATATCAATTTTTACCCCAAGTAACCACTGACTCAATTTTTGCCATTATCAGTGAAGAAATTGGATTTATTGGAGCCTCTCTACTTATTTTAGCTTTATTTGCCTTTATTCAAAGAGGTTTTAGGATAGCCAGTAGGGCCAAAGATGACTTTTCAAAGCTACTTGCCGTCGGCATATCCGGTTGGATAGGCATCCAAACTATAATCAATTTAGGGGCCATGTTGGCCCTACTACCCCTTACCGGAGTGCCCTTACCATTTATTTCTTATGGTGGCTCATCTATGATTGTTATACTTACCGGGGTTGGCTTACTCCTCAATATTTCAAGACATCAAGTTAGTCCTAAAAAAAGATGAATAAAAAAATTGTTATTACCGGAACTCATATCACTCCGGCTTTGGCCCTAATAGCCAAACTAAAAGACAATTCATATCAAGTTTACTATATTGGTAAAAGTAAAAGTTTTGATAAAAAGATTATTGTTCAATCTAAAGTTAATTTTATTGCCATAAACACCCCAAAATTTAAAAGGCATCAAGTTATTTTATCTATCCTAAAATCTCCGCTATTTATCCTTAGCTTGTTTAAGTCCATAAAAATTCTAACTACCATTAAACCAAAATTAGTTTTAAGCTTTGGCGGCTTTGTTGCCCTACCGGTTTGCTTGGCAGCCAAAGTCTTAAAAATAAAACTTATCATTCATGAGCAAACCCTAAAAGCCGGCTTAACTAATAAATTAACCGCCCCGCTAGCAGATAAGATAGCTATCTCTTGGCCTCAAAACCAAAAATACTATAAAAAAACTAAAACTGTCTTAACCGGCAATCCGGTTAGAGCTGAATTTTTAAGAATTAAATCACACCAGCCAAAGGCTGGCCATCCTTTGGCTGGAACTATCTATATCACCGGTGGTAGTCAAGGATCTTTGGTTATCAATCAAGTAATCAATAAAATCTTAAAAACTCTTCTTAAAAAATACTTTGTTATCCATCAATTTGGTTTAGCTCAGGACGAAAATTCCTGGCAACAAGCCCTTGATTTTAAAGATACTCTCCCCCAAAATCTTAAAAGCAAATACATTTTAAAACAATGGTTTACCATTAAAGAATTAAGCCATATTTTTAAACAGACAGATATAATGATTAGTCGTTCTGGAATTAATACTGTTACAGAAGCTTTACTGCTTAAAATAAAATCTATACTTATTCCACTACCCTACACTCAAAAAAATGAACAACTAAATAATGCTAATTTTCTAAAAAATCAAGGATTAGCCATAGTTCTAACTCAAAAAAATCTTAATTCAAAAACCTTGTTAACTGCTATAAATTCAGTTTTTAAAATCTTACCAAAAAAATCAAATTCAAAGA
Source organism: Candidatus Beckwithbacteria bacterium (assembly GCA_043826085.1). Lineage (GTDB taxonomy): Bacteria > Patescibacteriota > Microgenomatia > UBA1400 > CG1-02-47-37 > CAXBYZ01. The sequence continues at coordinate 25,167 of JBDRQW010000083.1, forward strand.
AATATAATCATTTAATTAAACAAGCTACAGATAATTTATTTAATTTGATAAAGTGACTTCCAAAAAAATAAAACGACGCTTGAATAAAATTTCTTTAAAGTTTTTGTGGCCTTTATTGCCGGCCATTTTATTAATTGGTCTTACAGTCCTACTAGGTCGACTTCAAGCCTTTAACTTAAAAAAAATTTCATGTCACTTAGACAATCATCAGTGCTCTTTGGAGTTTGAATCATTTTTAGTGGGGTTAGTTAATCAAAACATCTTTAAGTTAAAAAAGAGTCAAGTTTCAAATCAATTGCTTGAAATCGATCATAATCTTTCAGATATCAAGATCAAAAAAACTCTACCCAATTCATTGTCAATTGACATGAAAAAAAGAATAGCTGTGGCTAAAATTATTGCTGTAGAAGATTTAGAATTTATTGGCCTTACCAGCACTCAGTCTGCCACCATAGCCGGTACCATAAACGATAAGTATTTTTATCTTGATAAATCAGGAGAAATCTATGAAAGAAAGGTTTTTCTTGACGAAAAATTACCAATAGTTTTGCTTAAAGAATCAGAAAACTTAAAGCTAGGAGTTTCAGATATTGGTTTATTTTTTTCTAACCTAATTTCTACTTTCAATGCTCACTATGTTAATTTTGAAAAGCTAGCCAAAGTTTCAAAAAACATCATTATTATTAAAACCTCCCTCGGTCCATATTCTATTTTTGATCAGAATAAATCTATAGTCTTACAAGCTGCTACTTTACAATTTGTCTTGTCAAACATTAAAATAGAAGAAGCAATGCCTATTAAAATAGATTTAAGGTTTGATAAACCTATTCTTACTTATTAAACATGTCAAAAAACAAAATTATTTCAGCCATTGATATCGGCACTACCAAAATAGCCACTTTAATAGCTAGCGTTAACCAAGAAGACGATAAAATCAGTGTCATCGGAGTTTCAAGCACTGAAAGCAAGGGTTTAAGAAAATCCCAAATAGTTGATATAGACGAAGCCATTGAATCTATTACCCAAAGTGTTGAAAGTGCCGAGCGAATGGCCGGTTACTCAATCTCTTCTTGTTTAACTTCAATCAGTGGCTCTCACATTGAATCAGTTAATTCAAAAGGCGTCGTGGCTGTAGCCCAACCGGATGATGAAATTTCTGAACACGACGTTACCAGGGTTATCGAAGCCGCCAGAGCCGTTTCCCTTCCATCCTCAAGAGAAATTCTACACGTTATTCCCAGGGATTTTAAAGTTGACTCCCAAGAAGGAGTTAAAGATCCGGTTGGCATGAGTGGGATTAGACTTGAAGCCGAAGGCCACATCATTACCGGTTCTTCAACAGCCATGAGAAATATTACTAAATGCGTCTCAGAAATTGGAATTGAAGTTGAGGCATTGGTTTTTTCGGGATTAGCCAGCTCTCAATCAGTTTTAACCTCTACAGAAAAAGAATTGGGTGTAGTTTTAGTTGATATCGGTGGCGGTAGTACTTCAGTCACTGTTTTTGTAGAAGGAGCTTTATCATACTCTTCAGTTTTTCCGGTTGGAGCTAAAAACATTACCAACGACCTGGCCATTGGCTTAAGAGTTAGTTTAGAAACAGCTGAAAAAATTAAAATTGGCTTATCAAAAGTCAATAAAAATAATGACGGTGAAGACTCGGATGAACTTGATTCAAAAGAACTGGGCCTTGGCGATGAGGTCAGCAAGCTATCCAGAAAAACTTTAACCGAAGGCATCATAAAACCACGACTTAATGAAATATTTTCTATGGTCGGCGAAGAACTAAAAAAATCCGGTTTTGGTGGAGCCACTCCTGCCGGAGTCGTTATTACCGGTGGTGGCGCTTTAACTGTTGGTGCCATTGACTCATGTAAAAGAAGTTTATCCTTACCCGCTAGAGTTGGTTACCCAAAAGGCTTAACCGGATTAATTGACGAAATCAAGTCACCGACTTATGCTACCGCCTGGGGATTAATTGAATATGGCCTTAAAAATTACAAAGGTCTTAAATCCGGTCCATCAATAAAATCACTATCAAATCTATTCCAAAAACTGCCCGTCAAAGGAATTTTAGGCAAAGGTGTTAAAATGATTAAATCATTTTTGCCTTAAGTTTGTCCAACTTGCCTTAATCTTAAAAATAAGATATTCTTAACATAACCCTGCCCCACTTTAATTAAATAAACTGCCCCTGATGTATGGCTTTAGTCAAACCTGATATTAACACTTTTGCAAAAATAAAAGTAATCGGAGTCGGTGGTGGGGGCAATAATGCCATTGATTCCATGATCGCCGCCGGTCAAATCAAAGGGGTTGAGTTTGTAGCCATTAATACCGATGCCCAAACCTTATTAACATGCCAAGCTGAAACCAAGATTCAAATTGGCAATAAACTTACTCGTGGCCTTGGTTCTGGGGCCAATCCCAATATCGGCAAAGAAGCAGCTGAGGAATCAAAAGAAAAAATTCAAGAACTTCTTTTTGACTCGGACATGGCCTTTATTACTTGTGGCATGGGTGGAGGCACCGGCACTGGCGCCAGTCCCGTTATTGCTCAAATTGCCAAAGAAAATGGCGCTTTAACTGTGGCCGTAGTTACCAAACCATTTTTATTCGAAGGCACCAGGAGAATGATTACCGCTGAAGAGGGGATCGAGACTCTAAAAAAAGAAGTTGATACTCAAATCGTAGTTCCCAACCAAAGATTAATGGATGTTATCGATAAAAATCTGACTTTAATCGAAGCATTTAGAATGGCCGATGGAGTTTTGGCTCAAGGAGTTCAAGGAATTTCTGATTTAATTACCACCGCCGGACTTATCAATGTTGACTTTGCTGATGTTAAAACCATTATGTCAGGTGCCGGCACTGCTTTAATGGGGATCGGTAACGGAGTGGGAGAAAACAGAGCTCAAACCGCCGCCAGAACTGCCATCTCCTCTCCGCTTTTAGAAACTTCCATCGAGGGAGCCAAGGGTATGTTGTTTAATATCGTTGGTGGTACCGACCTAACCATGAGTGAAGTTAACCAAGCTTCAGAGATTATAGCAAGATCAACCGATGCCGATGCAAATATTATTTTTGGAGCTTCCATCGATGAATCTTTAGTCGATCAAATCAAGATTACGGTTATCGCCACCGGCTTTGATGAAACCAGGCAAAGACTAAAGGAACTATCTCATCGTCCCGTAGTTGTTCCCACCATTACAGAAAAGGACTCACGACTAGATGACCAGCCGGAAATTAGACCAAGCCAACCTGAGCCACTAACCGAAACTAAAGAAGAAAACGGCGAAGCCGACGAATTCGACATCCCCGCTTTTCTCCGCCAAGGAAGATAAATCACATTACCACTCCGGAGTGGTAATGTGAATTATAAAATCGCTTAAAGGCGATTTTTTTGTTATCATACCTATATGGCGAAAAAATTTAACGACGTAGATTCTCACCCAAACTTTATTGAACTTGAAGAAAAACTTCTAAAAAGTTGGTACAAAAAGGGTATTGTCAAAAAATACCTCAAGAAGAACTATAAAGCCAAAAAGAAATTTACCTTTTTAGACGGTCCCATTACCGCCAACAACCCCATGGGAGTTCATCATGCCAGAGGCCGAACCTACAAGGACTTGTGGCAAAGATACCACACCATGAAGGGAGAAAGGCAACGCTATCAAAATGGTTTTGACTGTCAGGGATTATGGGTTGAGGTCGAGGTAGAAAAAGATCTAGGCTTTAAAAGTAAAAAAGATATCGAAAAATACGGCGTAGCTAAGTTTGTTAAAAAATGCAAAAGCCGAGTAGAAAAGTATGCCGCCATTCAAACAGAGCAATCAAAAAGACTTGGCATGTGGATGGATTGGGATAACAATTACTTTACTATGTCTGATGAAAATAACTACGCTATCTGGAATTTCTTAAAAATTTGCAATGATCGCGGTTGGCTTTATAAAGGCCACGACTCAGTTCCTTGGTGCCCTCGTTGCCAAACCGCTATCTCCCAGCACGAAATGTTAACCGAAGACTACCAAGAAGTTACTCACCAAGCCATCTTCTTTACCCTACCTATAGTTAATGAATCAAGCGAGTACTTATTAATTTGGACTACCACCCCCTGGACTATTCCGGCCAACATTGCCGTAGCCGTCGAAAAAACATATGACTATTCTTTAGTTGAAGTTAAATCCAGCCATAAATACTGGTTACTAAAAGCAAAGGTGAAAGAAGTACTGGGAGACGACACAGTCAAGGTAATAAAAACAGTCAAGGGCAGTGACTTGGTCGGCTTAAGGTATCACAGTGCTTTTGATTCACTACCCGCCGTTGATAAAGTGGCTCATGAAAATCCCTCTAACTTTCACTCGGTTATAGCCACAGACAAACTAATTATGCCCATCTCGGAATCCGAGGGTACCGGTTTAGTTCACACTGCTGTTTCAGCCGGAACCGAAGACTACAAGTTAGGTAAAAAACTGGGCTTGCCATTAATCCCGGTTATTAGAGACAATGCTGATTATCTTAATGGCTTTGGATCTTTATCCAACAAAAATGCTAAAAAGCACCCTGAGCTAATCTTTGACTATTTAAAGTCTGCCAAAGGCCACTTTATTTACAAAATCAAAGACTATACTCATCGATATCCGGCTTGTTGGCGTTGTAAAACTGAGTTGGTTTGGAAAGTTTCCGACGAATGGCTAATCAGCATGGATAAAAAAGATCCAACCGATCAAAAAAATCAAACCTTACGTCAACAAATTATGGATGTCACCAAAAAAATTAACTGGATACCCGCCTTTGGGTTAGATCGAGAACTGGATTGGCTTAAAAATATGCACGACTGGCTAATCTCCAAGAAAAATCGTTATTGGGGTTTATGTCTGCCAATTTACGAGTGCAAAAAATGCCAAACTCATCAGGTAGTCGGTAGCAAACAAGAACTAAAAGAAAAAGCCATTGAAGGTTGGGATCAATTTAAAGGGCACACCCCCCACAAACCATTTTTAGATAAAATTAAAATCAAGTGTGAAAACTGTGGCCAGTCATTATCTAGAATTGAGCCGGTTGGTAATCCTTGGTTAGACGCCGGCATTGTTCCTTTCTCGACTTTACCGGAAAGTTGGTTTCCCGC
>JBDRQW010000084.1:0-17971 GCA_043826085.1 Candidatus Beckwithbacteria bacterium
CCATAAGCGACGGTGATTTTATCTCTTGGAATATTGGCTTTAATTAATTTTTGTTTGGTTGATTGACTTAAAGCAATAACTTGATCCCATTTTAATTTTAAGCTGATTTTTTCTAAAGTTAAGCCAAACAGACCGACAAAAAATCCAAATTTAAACCAGTCCTTTCCTAAAACATCCGGAAACCAAGCGATAGTTGGTTTTCGTTTAAACTTTCCTACCAAAAATGCTGGGATATAGGTGGTGGCGTTTGAACCTTCGATAAGATCAAAGTCTGTTTTAATGGCTTTAAAAAAAGAAGTAATCATGTAACTTAGGCGAGAGAAAATTGAAAAGGGAGTGGCGGCTATTTTTTTAGAGGTAGAGTAAATGACTTTAACTTTAAAATCTTTTTTGGCAATTTGGCTTAGATAATAAGTACGAGCTTCAACTCCGCCTGTGAATACCAGTTTTTTATCTTGAGGGAAAAACTCAGTTAAAAAAAGGAGCTTTTGATTATTTTTTAGATTTGGATTCATCTTTTAGGGCCAGATCTCGAATTAGTTTGGTTAAATCATGTCTTTGGTTTTCAAGCATAACATTAGTTCTAAAAATTAAATAAAATAAAAGTAAGATTGAAGCATAGATAACTGCGTCTGTGCCTCGACCGATACCTAGTTTTTGGGCTATTAAAGTGGTTAACTCAGGCTTGATAACACCAATAATTGCCAAGACAAAAACAGTGAACCAAAAACTAAAGCTTTTTATAGTTAAGGCGCCATCTTTTAATCTTAAAATAACTCTGGTGGCGGCAAAGACTAAAAAAATGCTTAAAACGATCTGAATAGGTAGTAAATTCATATTATCTGAATAATCTTAACAAAAGCTTGAAGATAATAGCAAATGCATTTGAAGGTTTTTGACCTTTTTTTACAGAATAGTCGGTGTAGATTACTTTAATGGGAACATCAATATACTTGAGTTGGTGTTTTTTGATTTGCAAGAAAAGTTCATTTGAAACTTCCATGCGTTCGGTTTTAAGTTCGATTTTATTAATGGCTTTTTTACTAAAGCCTCTAAAACCAGATAAAGAATCAGTGCTATAAACACCAAACAAAACCTTGGTGATGAGGTTGCTAATTTGATTAAATACTTTTCGGTATAAAGGCATGGGGTTGTTTGATTCAAGCATTCGACTACCAATCACGATGTCAGCTTTATTGTTTAATAAGGGTTCAAGAATAGTTTTAATATCATTAGGATCGTGCTGGCCATCACTATCCATGGTAATAGCAAAGTCGGCTTGATCAAGTTTTGCGTACTGTAAACCAGTGCTGATAGAGGCTCCCAGGCCACGGTTGAGCCGGTGAGTAAGAAGTGTAGTTTTAGATTTTTTTACAATGCTTGCGGTTGAATCGGTTGAACCGTCGTTAATTACGATTATCTTGGTTTTGACCGGAAGCTTTTTAACCGTGGCCTCAAGATCAGTTAAGACTTGGCCAATAACAGGACCTTCGTTAAAAGTCGGTAGGATTAGTATTAATTTTTTCATTTTAGACTATTAATAATTTCTGTTAAGCCCTGGACTAGACTAATTTTTGGCTGCCAGTTTAATATTTTCTTGGCTAGTTTGAAATCAAAAAGACTTCTTTCTATTTCAATAGGGCGCTTGGGTTTATTAATAATGTTTACTGGCTTGTCGAGCAGTTTAGCTATAGTTTTTAGTAAATCTAAAATGGAGATTTTGGTGTTTGAGCCAATGTTTAGAGTAGTATTGGTTGGTTTATCAAGACTTTTAACTAAGGCGTCAACCACATCGGAAACATAAACAAAATCTCTGGTTTGATGACCGTCTCCATAGATAAATGGTTTTTGATTACTTAATAATTGTTTGATAAAAATTGCCACTACCCCACCCTCGCTAGAACTATTTTGTCCAGGGCCATATACGTTTGCAAAGCGGAAAATAGTGGTTTTAAAGTGATCTTGAAATAACTTAAGGTGAAGTTCGCTGGTGAGTTTGGAAATTCCGTAAGAAGAGATGGGTTTAGTGGGATGGGTTTCGGTAATGGGAAAAGTTTTACTGTCACCGTAGACTGCGGCCGAAGAAGTGAAAATAAAGTGTTTAACTTGATTGTTTTTGGCGGCATTAAGTAGGTTGTAAGTACCAATAACATTGCTGGTTAGAGTTTTTGAAGCTAAACTTGAAACACTATTTTCTGCGGCTAGATGGAAAATAACTTCCGGTTTTATTGATTTGATAAGGTTATTTAATTTTGGATCCTGTATTTTAAATTTAATAAACTTAACTTTTTTGGAGAGGTTGTTTTTTTTACTGGCAGATAAGTCATCAATAATAGAAACTTGGTGATTTAAGCTGACCAATCTATTAACCAGGTGTTGCCCAATAAAACCGGTGCCACCGGTGACTAGAACTTTTTTTTTCATGATAGCCAGTACCCCCGACTAAATCTTAAAAAAGCCCAAGTAAGTAAAATTGTAGAAATAGTAAGTAAAATTGTCTTTAAGACTTTGTTTTTTATGTTACCGAGTAAATAAAATATTGGGAAACCGGTAAGTAAAAATCGAGGCATGGAGAGAAAAGAGCCGGTTAGAGTGGGTAGAAAGAAGGTTGGAATGATAAATAGTAGGTAGCTGGTTCTTAGTTTTTTTACTAGAGCGTAAATAATCAAGCCTAAAAAGATAACGGATAAGCCAAACTCAAAAACTAAAACCGGGTAGATGTCATTTTGAGGGCTAACTGAGACAAACATTTTTAAGTACCGCCAAACGACTTGATAAATCATAATCAACTTATCAACTTGCCTACCGGCACCAAAGTTTGGCTGACTGCTGACAAAGATCATTAAGTCTCCAAAACGACGTTGTAGGAAATTAAGATATAAAAGCAGGCCCGAAGAGGAAAGACCAATGATGCTTAGATAAAACAGCCAGGTCTTAGTTTCTTTTTTTTGCCAGTATTCCCAGAGAATGGCCGGGAGGAGAAAAATACCTACAAATCTTGTAGCTGAAGCTAGGCCGGCAATTAGGGCGGCTAGTAAAAAGTTTTTTTTACGAGCCAGATAAAAACTTAAGACTACTAAGAATAAAAATAAAGCTTCTGTGTAAACAGAAAATAGAAAAAAGCTAGTAGGAAAGAGGAGTAAAAAAGCTAGAGACCAATTAATGGTAATTTTCCCAAAATCTATACGGCCCAGTTTCACAAAAAAGTAAATAAAACCAAAAACAGCCAGGTGAGAGATAATTAATCCGGATATTAAGCCGTTGTGAGTAATGTAATTTAAAAAGCGCATTAAAATTGGATATAGCGGGAAAAAGGCTTGAGTAAAGGCTTCTTTGTAGCCAAATTGAGCTAGTTTAATATAATGAGCGCCATCAAAATTTCCCCAGAGCCAAAGCCAATTAGGGCCTAGTTTGGCTAAAACGGTTTCCCAATAAGGAAAACTTGGCTTAAAAGTAATTAGCTTTAAACCCAATAAGGCCAAAGCTTGTAAATAAACTCGAAGAATAATTAAGTAAAAGATCATGATTTTTTGAAAAGTTTTTTAGATTTTAAAACCATAAGAAGGATTGCTAAGCTTAATAAAGAGATGGTATCACCTATAATCCGAGGCCTGGTGTTTTCGGTAAAACGAGAAATTATGGTATGTTTACCGGCTGGAACCTTAAAGGTGATTAAACCAGGGTACTCGTTTTTTTGATAATCAATATCTGCTTTAACCCCATCAACTTTAACTTCCCAACCCGGAAAGTACATGGTTCGCTCTAGAACTTGGGTATCTTGGGCGGCATCAATTTTATAAACATGTTTTTGAGTTATCCAAGTAATTTCCTGAAAAGTACTGACACCCTGAAGGCCATTCATGTGACCAATATCCAAAAAGATATTATGATTTTCATTAAACCAAATCGGAGTATTGGCGCCCATGATTGAAGTATTGAAGGGATATTCAAAGTAAAAATGATCGTCGTGGTTAAACCAGCCAAAAGGTTTAACTAAAACGGTAATGTAAATAAGGCTGATGATAACTAAAATCCAGGCGAGTTTTGGTTTAAGACTAGCTAACAAGCCAGCTAAGCCGGCTGAAGCTAGGGTAGCAAAAGTAAGTAATCTCCAAGGGAATTGGACGTAGTTGACGAGGGGCAAAAGCTTCCAGATGCCAATAGAAGCCGGGGTAAGGAAAAAAACAGAAGTGATAAATAGTAAACTAAAAAAGAGCTTTAAGTGATTATTCTTTTTTGACTTTGATTTTTTATACTCAAGCAAGATAAAGCCAATAGCTAATATACTAATTATCCAGTGGACCGGTCCAATTTGAAAGCTCATTTGATCGTCGGGACCTTTGTATGAATAACCACTGCCCCAAGGAGAGTAAATTAATTGCTTAAAAGTGGGGAAGTGATCCAAGTACTCGGTGTTCATTTGATCAAGTTGATCAATATTAGTGTATTTTTTCTCTAGCAGAGCCGGTGTCCAGAAAAACTGAGTTAAACCAAAGGCTATAAGAAAAGAGATAATAATGGGAGAGAATTTTTTTAAAGTAAATTTTTTCTGACTTAAACTGGTAAAGATAGAGAAAAGAATTAAAACGGGAGTAGAAAAGAAAAAGATAATGTTATGAGTAATAGAGAAAAAAGCTAAGCCCATGGTGGCGATAATAAAATTTAACCGATTTAGCTTAGTAATCAGTTTATCTATAGCCCAAAGCATTAAGGGTAGTAAGCCCAGAGAAACAACTTCACCAATACTACAGCGGACTAAAATGTCCAGCATTTGATAGGGGGCGGATAAATAAACTAAGGCTGATACCAAGCCAACTGATTTTGAAAATTTCTTCTTAAAGAGCAGATACCAGAATAAACCGCCAACAAAAAAAGACAAAAAGATAACAAACTTAAGACCGGTTTCAAAGTCTGCCCCTAAGGTAGTGGCAATTAAGCCAACAGTAAATGGAGTGTAGTAATTAAAGTTAAAAACCGGGTAACCAAATTTGTACTCTAGATTTGGAGCCCAACGAATGGGAAAGTGATGGTCTCTGACGGCTAAATAAAAATTGGCAAAACGGGCTAAATAAAGCTGGCCGTCATGGGTTTCCGGAAAACCAGGTTTAACGAACCACCTTAATAAAAAAAGGCTGACACAGAGAATCAGGATCACTGGCCAGTTATTTTTGACTAGTTTAAATAACTTTTTTATAAACATCATAGGTTTGTCTAATAGTTTTATCCCAAGTAAATTTTTCTACTTGGTTTAATCCTAACTTAGATAATTTTTCCCGTAAAGCCGGTTGAGTCCAAATATCTTTTAAGGCTTTTTTGAGTTCTTTTTGGTTGGTTGGATTAATGAGGATAGCGGCTTTGCCGCTGATTTCTGCAGTTGAAGTGAATTTTGAAGTGATAACGGGACAGCTACAACTAAAAGCTTCAAGAATCGGTAAACCAAAACCTTCTGCTTTTGAAGGATAAGCAAAAACAGTAGCTAAATTGTAAATAGTAACTAGGTCATGAGTGGGCAGATAACCAAGCCTTATGATTGTCTTTGAGTTTGCTTTAACTAATTGTTGAAATTTTACTAGATCGTGATTTTCGGGGTGATCTTGATCAAAGTCATCGGATAGGGCTTTTTTACCGACTATAACCAAGGGATATTTTAGATCAATACAAGTCTGAGTTAGTAAAGGAATGTTTTTATTCCAATTAAAATCACCAACATATAAAACAAACTTGTCTGGCAAATTATATTGTTTTTTTAGGTTATTTAATCTAATTTGATCATTTAAAGTGGTAAATTCTTTATCTGCGGCTAAATAAATAACATGAATTTTTTGATTACTGATGTTTGTATGTTTTTGAATGCTCTTTTTTGATGCATTTGAGTCAGTGATAATGGCCCTAGCTTTTTTAAGCCATTTTTTTTGAAGATACCAAGCTAGTTTTCCTTTTATTCCTAAAGGAAAGTGTTTTGGATAATCTAAGGGGATTAGATCGTGAACGGTCACTACAAAGGGAGTGTTTGGTATTTGTTGAGGAAATTTGAATAAAGTAAAGCCAGGATAATGAATTAGGTCTAGTTTTTTTGAAGATTTATTAGTTAACTCGACTACTTCAAAAGGGTCCGTCCTTAAAGGACGGACCCTTTTGGTTAGGGATTGATGAAGTTTTTGAGCGTAAAAGCCAATACCGCGGCCTTTATGGATTTTGGCTGAATCAAGATCAAGAGCGATGCGCATGGTTTTTCTCCCATAATTTAAAGTAGATAACCGGAAATCGAAGTGAAGACATTAAAGAGAAAATAAAACCGGGTAAACCATCGACAAAGCCTTTGTGTCTAAAGTATGTAGAGAAAAACCAGATAATCGGTTTAATGAGTAAATAGTTTACTCCTGTGAAAACTCCAGGCTTAATTTTTGCTTTAAATAGAAGGTTTGCATCCAAACTAGTATATCGATTAAATCTTGATATATAGCGTTTAAAGTTGGGATCCGAGTAATGTAAAAGATCGTTGTTTAAGTGACCAACTGAGCCATTGATCTTAATCTGTTCGTGAACAGACTCACATGGAAAGTGTCCTTTGCCTTTTTTAAATAAACGAATTACATTGTCCGGATATTGGCCGCCTTTGGTTAAAAATCTAGTTAAAAACCAGTTTTTACGAGGAAGATAATATCCTGTTTTAGATTTTGGGCTAGAGATGGTTTTTAGAATTTCGTTTTTTAGATTCTGACTGACGTGCTCATCTGCATCAAGTTGAAGGATCCAATCACCTTTGGCTTTATCTACAGCCATTTGTTTGTTAAGGTGGAAAATTGGTTTATTGGTGGTTTTATAGACTTTGGCGCCTAAACTAGTGGCAATGTCTCTAGTTTTGTCAGTGGAACTACCATCAACGATTATAATTTCATCCGCCAGTTGGCGGACTGATTCCAGACAGCTTTTAATATTGTCTTGTTCGTTAAAGGTGGCTAGAACCACTGAAAGTTTTTGTTTCATTAGTTAAATAGTCTATATTTAATGATCAAGAAAAAGGCTTTAATGCCGTCTTTCCAGGTAATTTTTTTACCCTCGTGAAATTCACGACCGGCATAAGAGATGGGTACTTCGTAAATTCTGGTGTCAGATTTTAAAATCTTGGCGGTAACTTCCGGTTCGAAACCAAAGCGATTTTGTTTTAAGTTAAAGGATTTTAGTAATTTGGTGGGAATTAATTTATAACAAACTTCCATATCTGACAAAGTGGTGTTAAAAAGCAGATTAGTCATGAATGATAAAAACTTATTGCCCATTTGGTGCCAAAAGAGCATGTTTTTGTGAGGGCCTAAAAACCGAGAGCCATAAACTACTTGAGCTTTTTTGGTTAAGATTGGTTCAAGAAGAGACGGAATGTCTTGGGGGTCGTACTCGAGGTCTGCGTCTTGAACCAAAACATAGTCGCCGGTGGCTTTTTTTAAGCCGGCTTTAATAGCAGCCCCCTTACCTTGATTTGAAGGTAAGTTAATCAAGAGAATGCCTTTAATTTGATTTAGTTTGGTTTTAGTTTTGTCGGTTGAACCGTCATTAACTACGATTATCTGTTTGATGGTTTTTGGTAATTTAACATTTTTAACCCGCTTTATAATTTCAGATACAAACTTTTCCTCGTTATAGACTGGGATAATTATGGATAGTTTCATCTGGTCATTATATAATAGTAATAATGCTGAAATTAAAAGGTAAATCTATTATATCATTGCTGGTTATTTGGTTATGTTTAATAATTGTTTTATTGGGGTCGTTTAGACTTCATAACCAACGAGCTTTATCTTTTCACTTTGTAGATGAGGAAGATCATATTGTGACTGCGGATTTTATGAATCAAGGATTGAGTCTTTATAAAGATTTATCTGTTAATCACCAACCATTGATCTATCTGGGGTCTCAAGTTTTACAAAAAATAACCAAACCCAATAGCATTTACCTCTTAATTAAAAGTCATCGAATGGCTATGTTTGTTTACGGGTCTATTTGGAGCATTATTTTAGTATGGAAATTCGGGTTAATCGGGTTAATATTTAGTTTATTTTTTGAAGGATTAAAGTTTTATAGTTTTGGGAATTTATGGCTAATGGAGTCAATGGCCGTATATCCAGCAGTGTATTTGTTCGGTGGCTTGATTGAAGGATTTTTAAACAATAAATGGCCGGAAAAATTTGAATCTATATTTATGGGATTATGTTCATTTTTAGTCATGTTTAATTTAGTGCCATTGTGGCCATGGTTGACAGTAATTTGGCTAGTATATTTGTTTAAAAATAGAAAAATGTTTTTATGGCAATTGCTTGGGTTGTTCATTCCGACTGTGATTTTATTTATACTAATCTCTCCGATTGATTGGTTTAGAGAAACAATTTTTTATAATGTTAAATACGCCATGCCAAAATTGTCGGTAATTAATACGTTTCAAGATTGGCTTAAAATTATCTTTTTCCCATTTTTAGCTTTAATAACAAAAGAGTCATATCAAGCTAAAATAATAATTTGTTTGTTTGTCGGTTTAGTAATAAGCAGTTTAGTAAAAAAAAAGTATTGGTTATTAATGTTGGTTTATGGATTATTAATACTAGGCAATTTGAGAGCGCCATCACCTGAAGAAGTATTTTATGGAGGGTTTCATTTACTACCATGGATTGGAATGCTATTAATTGGATTTTTATTAATATTTAAACGGGTTAAAAATAAGTGGATAATTTTAGGGTTTAGCTGTTGGGGGGTGGTATTATTTTTTAACCAAAATATGCCTTATTTTTGGAAGACTGATCTAATATCAGAGTGTTATATTAATTATTCTCGTTTTGATGATTTAAGTTTTGTTATTAAAACTTTAACTATGCCAGGTGATAGAATGGCGGTTTTGACCAGCGAGTCTTTGATTTATTGGAATACCGGAGTTAAACCGGCTACCCGCCAAGTGGTTTATTATTCTTGGGAGCATGATGTGCCAAAACTCAAAAGTGAGTATAATGAAGTTTTTAAAGGTAATAATCCTCCAGACTTTATATATGGCTTTGATGAATCCGGCTTAACAAATAAAGAATATCTAAATGTTTATCAATATTCTAAACCAACTGAACTTTTTATTCGAAAAGATAAGGTAAATGATCAATTAAAATTTGATCGAGGATTTGAAATTAAAGTTAATGAAGATTTAAATAATGAAATTTAAAAAAATAATCTACCCTTTATTAATAATCAGTTTGATTTTACCTTCAATCTGGCCTCTGTTTAATCAGAAATTTTTTCAAATGCATGATTATACCCATATAGCCAGACTGGCTGAATTAGATAGAGCTTTAAAAGACGGACATTTTCCTCCGACTTGGTCTAAAAATCTCGGTTGGGGCTATGGTATGCCCTTATTTCATTTTTATGCTCCTTTACCTTATTATTTGGCGGAAGGATTTCATTTAATCGGTTTTAATTATTTAAACTCAATTAAAATTGTTTTCGGTTTAACATTTTTATTGGCATTTGGAGGAATGTATTTGCTTGCCAAAAAGTTTTTTGAAAATAAAGGAGGATTATTGGCGGCCTTAGCCTTAGTTTATTCCCCTTATAGAGCCGTAGATTTTTATGCCAGAGGGGCCTTGGGAGAATTAATGACTATTTCTTTAATTCCTTTTGTTTTATGGTCTCTGTTTAAGTTAATTGATGAAAAAAAGCAAGTATTTAAAAAAGTCAGCATTGTTTCATTTTTGTTGGGAATATTTTTACTTTCCCATACTATTTTAGATTTGATTGCCTTGCCTTTATTTATATTAATAGCCGGATTTTATCTTTTAATTGCTAAATCCCATTTGAAAAAATATTTTTATGTTTTATTAAGTTTTATTTTGGGAACGGGGCTAGCAAGTTTTTTTGTTTTGCCGGCATTTTTAGAAAAAAAGTTTACAGGGGTAGACAAATTAACCGACGGATTTAGCCATTATAGTCATCATTTTTTATACTTTAGGCAGTTTTGGGACGGAATATGGGGCTATGGAGGTTCGATTGACGGAATTAATGACGGATTATCATTTCATTTAGGTAAAGTTCATTTTTTATTGGCATTAATAACTCTTTTATTAATGGGGGTTTATTGGCTAAAGAAAAGAAAGTTTGATAAAAGAATTGGTGTTGTGGGTTTATTTTTAGGCTTAACGAGTTTTCTGGCTTGGCTGTCAACTTATCATGCCAAGTTTATCTGGGATCAAATACCAATAATGGCTTATATTCAATTTCCATGGCGATTTAATTCAATTTTGATTGTCTTAATTTCTTTTATTACCGGAGGATCTTTGTATTACTTAAGCAAGTTTTTTAATAAAAAAATTAGTTTAATCGGTTTAATTATTTTTGGCGGAATATTAATTCTCATAAATATTAAATATTTTAAACCAAAAGAATATGTAGATGAAAATAGCTTTTATTATAGTGATAAAAGTCTTATTTCTGAGCAGATGAGTGGGGTAATTCCGGATTTTATTCCAAAATGGGTCAATCCTCAACCAAAAGAAATGGCCTTGACTGAGTATAAAATTTTAGCCGGAAAACCAAAAATTGAAGTGATTGATTCAAAAACCCAGCTGGTAAAAATCAGGGTTGAGTCAGATGAAGATTTTGTTTTACAAATTAATCGATTTTATTTCCCCGGATGGCGACTTTATAATAATGGTAACGAGATTGAGTTTAAGTATGAAAATAACAATGGAATTATAAATCTTAATTTACCTAAAGGAGGGTATGAATTAAGTTTAATTTATAAAAATACGTCTGTTCGAAATTTAGCTAATTTGATATCTTTGACCAGTTTATTAATTATGGGTATTTTAATATTTAAGAAAAGGGTATGAAATTAAAATTACTTGTTTACTGGTTTATTATTTTTAGTTTAGTTATTTTTTTGTTTAAACCTATTTTAAATTTTTACTTTTTTCAGGATGATTTTTATCATTTTAGAATGAGTCAGGCCTATGATTTATTACAAGTTTTAAAAAAATTTATTCCAATTAAAACTGCCGCTTTTTATCATCCACTTTCTCGTCTAATTTTTTATTGTGCTTTGCCTAAAATTTTTATGTTTAATCAATATTATTATCATTTATTTGGCTTGGGACTGTTTCTTGTCAATTTAGTTTTGATCTATTATTTGATTAAAAAAATAACTAAATCTGATCAATTGAGTTTACTAACCAGTTTTTTTTATGGCACAAATGCAAACCATTATATTAGCCTGACTTGGGTGGCGGCTTATCATTACTTATTGGGAACGTTTTTTGGGTTAATTAGTCTATTAATGTTTATCAAGGGCTTATATGAGAAAAAAGGTAAATATTTATTTTTATCTTTTGTATGTATTTTACTTGGATTATTAAGTGAACAAATGACGATGGTTATACCTTGGTTGATTTTTGCTTATATATTATTAATGGTTAAACAAAGAAAAATAATAATAATCAAACATAGGTGGTTTTTATTAAGTTTATTTGGGATTTACTTAGCATATTTCGGATTTAGATTTTTATACATTAAAATTCCCCAAATAGAAACATATCAAATAAGTTTTGACTTAAGGGTTTTAAAGAATTTTTTCTGGCATATTCTTTGGATTTTAAATATACCTGAAAATTTTAAGTATCAAATGGTTTCATTTTTTAAAGTTAATCCTGAGTTTACTGCTAACTTTAAAGAAGTTAATCTAAAAATATGGGTTGGGTTAGTTTTGAACTTGAGTTTAAGTTTTTTGATCCCCTTAGCCTTATTACTACTTGATAAAACTAAGGGTAAAATTAAAGACAATTTGGTTTTAAATAGAATGTTATTCGGAATTATATGGTTTACTATTTCTCTATTGCCGGCAATTTTTTTTCCATCACATCAATACCCTTATTACTTATCAATAGCAGGCATTGGCTTTTTGTTTTTTTTCTTAAGCCCTGTCAGTTGGCTTTTTGAAAAATTCAAAAGTCGATTAATGCTGGGATATTTAATTATTATTTGTTTGGTTTGGTATATAACTTCAATAATAAATTTTCAGTTTACCAATAGCATACATTGGATTAAAGATAGGCAGGAAGTAAGTCGGACTTATATTGAAATGATAAAGGAGCAGTTTCCTGAACCTAAACCAGGAACAACAATTATTTTATATGGAGCCAAAAAAATTATTAAACATGCTTTAATGAATAATGA
Source organism: Candidatus Beckwithbacteria bacterium (assembly GCA_043826085.1). GTDB lineage: Bacteria > Patescibacteriota > Microgenomatia > UBA1400 > CG1-02-47-37 > CAXBYZ01. Next base: position 12,202 of record JBDRQW010000084.1, read on the forward strand.
AGCCGCATACTTTCTTTATCAAAATAATAATGTTTCATTGGACTATTCTGATTTTGAACCTCCGAAAGAATGTCTAGAAATTGAAAGAAAAAGAATAAAAAAAATAGAAATGCAGGCTAATTTAACAGAAATTGAGGTTCTTTATCAAAAATATCAAGAGTGTTTAACTAAAAATAAAATTTATTTCTTAAAAAAAAGTAGTATAACTAACTCAACTTTATTTAATATCAATTAATTTATAAAAATGTAATAAAGTCAAAATCACCTTCAATTTTTTCTTTATTTAGGTTTTTAAGATTTAATAAAAAAGCATTGTTTTGATTGTCTGAAATTACTATATAATCAATAAACTTATTTACTTGTTGAGCTGGCATAATACCATCGTTTAAATTAAAAATACTTAGCCCATAATATAATAAATCATATATATAAATTTCACTTCTTGATTGTGAATAAGCTAGTAAATTAAGCATGCGATTGGTTGTCTGAAAACCAATAAATTCAGTCTTTCTCTTATCTGATAACGCAATTTTATGCCATGCATAGCCGTTGTTATCAACAATAAAATAGTAGTTTCTATCTAATGATATATAGCCAATCCTATTATGCTTTTCTTCAAAAAACTTAAATTCAATATCTTTGCTTATATAATCCTCTTCAAGTTCAATTATTGAACTTTTATTATCATGAACCGAGATAATTAATAAAGAGCAAGTATCAATACATTGGGGCACTATTATATAGTTTTTTATTGGAGAGGTGGAATAGGTTAATTGTTCTTTATCATATTTAATACCTTGATAAATATCCGTAACTTTTTTTACAGCATCATATTTATCTACTCTCCAGTCGTCAGTTTTCGTTGACAAAAAAAGTTGAGTGTTGTCTTCGCCCCATTGGATTATTTGTAATTTATTAACTTGACTAAACGATTGAATATCTAGGCTCTTATCGTCAATTAAAGAAAATATTTCCAGAAACCAATTAAATCTTTTGTCTTGAAAAACTATAGCAACCTTATCTTTATCAGGCGAGGCTTCTATTTGAAATAATTTTAAACCATTAAGGTTTTTAAGTTGACTTTTTTTTAAATTCTTTTGATGGTATAAATAATTATTTGCAACATGCAAGTATTCATTATTATTTAAAGGATTCTCTGTTTCTTGACTAAAAATCTTTTTAAGTTTGACCAAACCCGTTTTACTTAATAAATCACTTCTTTGAAAATATGGTCGATATGCATCATCAGTAAATATTTGATAGAATAACAGAATGGCCATCATCGTAATTAATATAATAAAAGCCAATAAATGAAACTGAAAATATCTAAAAGGTCTATTCATTATTTGATAATACCATGGATAATTATCTTTTTGGGGACTTTTTTGCGTGGGTATCATTTAGATAGATTTCCAATTCATAATGAAACCGATAGTTTAAATTATGTTTGGGCGGGTACAAGCATGTTTAAAAATATTAGGAAACCAATCAGTAATTCTATTTTTGTTGCTGATTTTACCGAACAGTTGGTATGGTATTCGGAATATAATCCATACGATACAATTAGACGCGCCTACTTTAATTTAATTGATCCTTTCATGGATCATCCCCCCTTGGCAATGTTTTTTATCGCTCTTCCGGCTAAATTATTGGGTTTTAATCAATTCACACCGGTTCCTCAAATTATTGCATTTTTCCCGGCATTAATATTTTCAATACTCTCTCTTGGTTTAACTTATTTGTTTGCTAAAAAGTTATTTGGTTATAGGGTCGCTATCTTAAGTTTGGTAATTTATAGTCTTTCCCCTATTTATGTATTTTCTCATAGAGAATCACTTTTAGAAAATTTCTTGACCCCTTTTTATTTATTGACATTTTTATTAGTTAATTCATATTTACATAATACAAATAAGGTCTTTAAAAAAAGTCAATTAATAGCAATATCTATCTTATGTGCAATGGTTATATGGATAAAAATACCATCTATTATTCTTACGGCAATAGTTTGTTTTTGGTTTATAAAAAATCAGAAGGTTAAATCAGCTATCTATGTTTTTATATCTGGAGCAACTTCAATGCTTAGCTATATATTTTTTGGTCTTTCTATTAACAAAGATCATTTTTTACACACTTTATCAATTCAAGGAACTCGGGGTATGAACCCAAATATCTTTTTAAAAATATTAACCTCTGTTGATTTTTACAGTCCTTTTCCCGATGGTATGTATTTTTTTGGATTTCTTTCAATCTTTATTTTATTCTTTACCCAAAGATACTTTCATCGTCAAACGAAATTAAATTTTTTTCTTTTAAACTTCATTTTTCTCCTTTTAGGGATAGTAATCACTACATCACAGTATAATAATTTTTTTTGGTATAGAATTCCTCTTTATCCATTTTTAAGTATTGCTTCCGGAATTTATTTATCAAAATTATTAAAAGCAAATAATCTATTTTACTTTCTCCCTTTCTATTTATTGAGTTTCTATTTTGTAGAAGTCTTTAATATAAGTTTTCAATCAAATTTTCTCAGAATTATTTACTTGTTTCCGATAATTACTTTATTGATTAATCTAATTATCAAACAACAATTTATTTTAACTATAAATAAATTCTTAATTAGGGCAATATTATTAATCGTAGTAATTATGAATATCTTAATAACATTAAAATACCCTCAGATTTCTTGCTTAAATAACTTTTGTCTCTCACCGACAAAAATTGTTATTTCCGATAACTAATATTATATAAACCAAAGTGTTTGGATTGATGAATCAAGGTAAATTTGATAATTGGACCATCAAGACAATGAAAAAGGTCATCGGCTACTAAAAGATATTTAATATTTTCATCTAATAATAATTGTTTTTGCTTGCAAAAGTTTTGTTTTAGCTGATTTATACTATCAAGCCTTGATAGATAATCGATATTTAACACTTTTAACTGTTTTTGATCGGCAAAAAATGCTTGTTTTTGACCAATAGAACCAATTAGATTATTACCAATATAATTCAAAGAACGTTCAGGATCTGGAATAACGTGGTAATCACGATCTACTAAAGATAAGGTAATGCCAGGTGGTAAGAGTTTAAGGTTTGAGATAATTTCAAGTAATTCTTGCTTAAGCGGTGTAAGTTTAGTCTTTGCATATGCAAAATTAGAGATGGTTTTTATTGAAGTAGGTAGAGAAAGTAATAAAGTTATACTTAAAATAATTAAACCGGCTTTTGGTTTAAGTTGAACGGCAAAAGCTACAATTAAGAGACCTAAAGCTGTAGTGGCATAAGGGGCAAATTGAATAATGTTGTAAGGGCTTTGAGTTTGAAAAACAGTAAATAAGAAAAATAAGCTAGAAATGGTAATTAAACTTAATAAGTTAATTAGTAAAGATCTTTTTTTGATAAACAAGCCTAGCAATTTCAAGTGATAGTTTAAAAATAAGATCAAACTAACTATTAGAGGTGGATACCAGATTCTATGAGCACGGGCATAAAGTTGAGGTAGAAAGGGTACGATGATTTTGTCTGTAAAGGCTAAAGTTAACCATAAGGGTTTGATGGTAAGCATAGGCTTAGTGGCCTCAAAAGTAAGTATAATTATTAAGCTGATAAGAAGGCCTGCGGAGAGTAATGTAGGTAGTAGTTTTTTAAAGTGCTTGATTAATAAAATAGCTAAAACTAATCCAAAAACCAGTAAGGCATAAACTTTTAGATAACTTAGGCCAGCTAAAAGTAGGCCAATCAAGATTCCCCGACTTAAGAGCGGTTTTTTTAGTTGAAGATTTAGAATTACTAGCAAGTACAAAACGATACTAATAGACAAAACGGTTTGATGATTAAAAAGAAAAAATAAAGGCTGATCAATCAAGAATAAATTACTGGCAGTAAAACTTAGATTGTTTGCAAAAAAGGCTAATAAAATTCCTAGAACCTGAAAAGCTTTATTTTTGGTAATTTGAGTTAGAATTCGCCAAATAGAAATCCCAAAAAGTGTAGAGAATATGACTGGATAAACAAGTTGAAGTAAAACTTCTGCTTTGGCCTTAAATAGAGAAGTGTTGGCGGCAATGATTAGATCATAAAAATAATGATAGTTTTTTAAAATAGTGCCACTAAAGCCAGGTACTTGTGGAGGAAAATTATTGATAAGTTGGTTGATTAAACTTAAGTGCCAGGCCTGATCGTGATTGTCGACAATGGCTATAATAATCTGGTTTAGATTAATAGCAGTTTTAAGATAAGGTAAGCTTTGGGCTAGAACACCGATGAAAATAAATGCGAAGACTATTTTATTTATTTTAGGAAAACGAAATTTAATATCAAACTTTTTTGATAATAGTAAGATAATTACTAAATAAATTAATAATAGGGTGTTAACTGGCAAGATAAACCTACCGAAAAATAAAACTAAAGGTAGTAAGGTCAAGCCAACCACAAATTGTAAGTCTAACCAGTCAGGTAGTTTAGTAAATAAACTCAAGATTCGTCCAGGAATAAAGGCAAAAAGGAATAGAAAAACGAATACAGCTACTATTGAATAGAGCATAACTAGTAAGCTTGATAAAGCGAGTAATAACCGGACTGATCAATAAGTTTGAGATTGGGAATATTTAATGGTTGTGTGGTTCGCCAAAAAACAAAACTAGCGTCCTTGATGTCTTTTATATAATCAACTATAGTAACTCCCTTAAATTGATAAACATTGGTTAAGTTGGTTAAGTCTGGCAGAGTCCAAACAGCACTTGATTGAAATTCTTGAGGATCAGTTTGTTGATAGACAAGAGGATAAAGGTAGTTAGAGTTATGAATGCCATGAAAATAAAGATTTCCAGACAAATCGTTTTGAGTAATTAGTTCTTTTAATCCTAAAGGAATAGAGCCTGGGAATTTTTTTGGGTAAACAGTGATGTATTGATGGCCGGCATAGATTAGGTTAACTAAATAAAATCCAATAATAATCTTTTTCCAAAAGGGTCCGTCCTTAAAGGACGGACCCTTTTGGAATAGTTGTTGGGTGCCGAGGGCAGTAAAGATTAGAATAACTGGCAGTAAATGAAGAGAGCGAGTCGAGTGAGGGGCATCAACAGTAATGGCTGAGGCAAGTGGGGCTAATAAAAACCAAGAAAATAAGATTATTTTTAGCTTTGTATTATTTTTGCTCTTTAATAAGTAGTAAATACCAATAAAAGCAAATATTATTTCAATAAAATAAAAATTACCTACCCCAGGGGTTCGATGCCAAGGATGATTGCCTCCAACTGTTAATAAGAATTTAGGTGAAAAAGTTTTTAAGTAGTTTGCAGTAATTAATCGAGCAAAGTAGACATTTTTATTCCACCAAGTACGGGCTAATATTGGATTCGTTTCAAAAATTTCAGTTCGAGTTTGGTTGTAAGTATTAATGATGGTAGGGTTGGAAAAAACAGTGATGTTGGCTTTTTGAGCTGAGATATTCCAAAGAGATTTAAAAATTATAGCTGAGAGTAAGGCAAAAATTACTAAGCTTAATACTCTTTTTTTATCTAGTGATGATTTTTTGAGGATAAGAAAAACTGTTAAGAATAATGGAATAAAGATAAGGCTTGAAGAGTAGGTAAGAAAAGCTAGGAGAAATAAAAGTAAACTTAGATTAAATCGCCAAAAAGATTTTAATCCATATAAAAGCAGAGCAAAGCCTGATAGGAAAAAGGCAAGAGAAAGATTGGCTTCAAAGCCAATACGAGAGTAAAAGATAGCCCAAGGATTTAAAGCTAACAGGGCAGCAGCGATTG
>JBDRQW010000085.1:0-2885 GCA_043826085.1 Candidatus Beckwithbacteria bacterium
TTAGATGACGATGAATAAACAATACGCAAAAGTTAAACGACTAAAGAAACGAGCCGATGGATTATTTCAAGAAGTTGGTCTTTTACTTCAACCATGTTGTGCTATTTGTGGACAGAAGGCGGTAGTTCGGCATCATTTTATAGCTCAAAGCTTGAGTTCAGGATTAAGACACGAAATCAAAAACGGAGTGTCCCTATGTTATTCTCATCATTCAAGGTGGCATCAAACGGGCGACCCAGAACTTTACGAGAAAATGGTTAGCAGTATGTCGGCGGAACAACAAGAGTTTCTCAAAAAAGACAGAAGAAGGGAAATCAAGCCGACCCAAGACAATTATCAACAAGCCATAGACGAACTAACCAAACTTAAAAAATAACTTATGAAGAAGTATCTTAATAAAATAATATGTGGCGACTCACTTCAAATAATGAGAGATATACCAGATAAAAGTATAGACCTTGTGTTGACCGACCCACCATATGGGATAGAGATAATTAAAAAACAAAATAAGGCATCTGAACAAATAAAATCAATGTCAAAAGCTGGTGGTTATTGGAAAAAATATAACACAAAAGAATGGGACAATAAAATTCCTTCTAAAAAATACTTTGATGAAATATTTAGAGTAAGCAAAAATCAGATAATATGGGGTGGAAATTATTTTGTAGAATATCTTAATAATTCAAAATGTTGGTTAATCTGGTATAAAGGAAAAGTTTTAAGTTTACCTGATGCCGAGTTAGCTTGGACGAGTTTTAATAAGCCAATCAGATTATTTTATCAATCAAGAACCGATGCTTATATTAACAAGATAGATGAAAAAGAAAAATTACACCCAACCCAAAAACCAATAGATTTAATTAAGTGGTGTGTAGTAAATTATTCTAACGAAGATGATATAATCCTTGACCCATTTTTAGGAAGCGGAACAACAGTAGTTGCCTGTCAAAACCTTAAAAGAAACTTTATAGGAATTGAAATCAGTCCAGAATATTGTGCCATAGCAAGAGAGCGTTTAAGACAAAAACCCTTAATCTAACTAAATAAATAACTTATGAACCTACCAAACAGAGAAATATGTCCGCTATGTAAAAGCAAAAAAACCCGCCTTACAAAAACCTTAAAAGACGGAGCAAGAACCGACAACCACATTTTCGTTTGTGTCAACCCTTCGTGTGTTATAAGAATTTTTATTGATAAACTTAAAACTTGGCATTAATGACATCACAATACAAAGGAACAAAACCAATGTGTAATTTCGAGCAATGGCTCTTTCGCTACCGACATTTCAATGCTATAATCAAAAACTACCCTATAAAAGAAGTAGCCAAGATGACTGGTTGGCATATTGAGACCATAAAAAAGAGGGTCAAAAATATCCCCAGAAATAAGCTCTTTACAAATTCAAATTAAGGGTGTAGGATATAAGTAATGACAAACGCAACTAACCATATTGTTGTAAGATTTTGTATGTTATCTCGTTAGAGAGCTTTTTTGGCTCTTTTTTTTATACTGGTTGCTCGGTAGGTCTATCGCTCAACCAACATAATACTCAACCGTATGGTTGAAATATAAACGCTCTAACCATTTTTATACCGTTAGAGTAATGACTGCTTCCTGACTATCTTATAAGTCATTCCATTCTTGGCTTTATAGGGCAACTACAGGTTGGCTCGGGACTATCCACCCCGTAAATGTGTGGGCAACTTCGGTTGGATAAATCACACCACGAATGGTTGAGGCGGAATTATAGCACTAGGGGACTAGATGACTACCGCCTCAAAAATACTTTTATGTTTGACTATTCCTCAATCAAAGAACTCATAAACAAGATAGAAAAAAACCCCAATTTAAGGGTCGTTGACGGCTGGCAAGAAAACAGATTTTATTGTTTAGAAATACAAAACGCCACAGGTTCAATTAGAATAAAAGTCCTAATTCCTTGATAATTTTAGCTCTTTCAAACTTAATACATTTTTATAGGTCTAACGACCGCACTATATTTTGAAGTTTTTGGAAGGGCTAAAAATGGATAAGGAATTTTACATTCTAACGATACTCATTCTCGCAGTATTTATTTTAGTATCTCTTTACATCAAAGCCCACTGAATAAACAGGTTCATCACATACCCCCCCAGTATTAAAAGTATAACCCATAAAGCAGTTTCAGGTTTTCGCTTATGCCAGACATTATCTCTAAAGTTTATTTTATTGTATTTTGTTTTGTAATCCATATTTATTTGTAGTATTTCTTAATTTGTTTATCTAACGCACAAGACCAGCGATACAGAAATAGACCAAGCAACAGAAGAATACTAACCTTACCTATAATAATAATGCCAACAATAAACGCCAAAACAGATAACACTTGTAATATCAATTTCCCCTTTAGTTTTTTCATATTATTTATTCCTTAACATTTTATCTAAAAAAGCCAATGTTTCTTTTTTCGTCTTAAAAACCATTTTTTCATTTCCGCTTTTCTTTTTAAGATACTCTCTTGTTTCTTCACATAGGAAATCAACTTTTGATGTAGAATGAATATTATTAGTAAAAACCTGTCGGATAGCTTCAGAATCAGATGTTTTATCTTTATCATCCCAAAATTTATCTCCCATAGCGTTGGCCAATGAACATCTTATACACCAACCTCCACAACTATCGTCTTTTTCTAAATTATCCCTTGTAATTTCAATAAACTTTCTTATTTCTTTTTTCATAATAAAGTCCCTTTTAATTATTTAACGACCTTTACTTGCTAATCAGCCGAGTATTAGCATTTTAAGTTAAAGCTCGGTCTGATTTACCCCTTATCCACCCATTTTATCGTCAGGCATATAATTATTAAAATTATCAGCGATAAAACAGGCAGGTAAGGAGCTACC
>JBDRQW010000086.1:0-10988 GCA_043826085.1 Candidatus Beckwithbacteria bacterium
TGACTTAACCCCCTTAGCAGTCCGCTTTCCTTCAGCTCTATTTGGTTCATTAACTGTTCTTCTTGTTTTTCTATTCGCCAAACAATTCTTTAAAAAACCAACAGTTCCCTTACTCTCTGCTTTATTTTTATGCCTATCTCCCTGGCATCTTCAACTTTCAAGAGCCGGCTTTGAAGCCAATTTGGGTTTATTTTTAGTCACCCTGGGTGCTTGGTTGTTTACCAAAGGTGCCAAAAAACCTCTTTGGCTGATTTTATCTGTTATTCCTTTAGGTTTGTCAATGTATGCTTATCACGCCAATCGGGTCTTAGTTCCTCTTTTAGGTTTAAGTTTTGGTCTCCTTTATCTAAAAAAATTACTAACCAATAAATCAAAATCATTAATAGCGATTTTTCTTTTTATTCTTATTTCACTTCCCTTATCCTTAAGACTAAATACTCCAGAAGTAAAACAACGCTTTTTAGAAACCAGTGCTTTTTCGGACTCTGCTTTAGTTATTGAATCTAATCAATTAATTAGCCAGGATGGGGGAGGCCCAGTTTCTCGCTTAATTCATCATCGCTACTGGTTTTACACCAAAACTTTTCTTGATCACTATCTTGATCACTTTAACTTTAACTATCTATTTATATCCGGAGACTCTAATCCTCGCCACTCCACTCAACTGGTTGGCAGTCTTTATTTAATTCAATTGCCATTATTAATCTTTGGGCTTTTTTCATTATTTAAAAATAAAAAATCAGAACTTATCCCCATTTTGGTTTGGATCATTCTAGCCCCAATTCCGGCCGCCTTAACCAAAGCCACTCCCCACGCTCTTCGTAGCTTATTGCTACTCATTCCCTTAACCATTTTATGCGCTTACGGAGCAGTTCAATTAATTAAATCAAAACTTTTAATATATATTTTCACTATAATTTTATTATTTGAATTTAGCCGTCATCAATATATTTATCATTTTAATTATCCCAAACTTCATCAATCCCAATGGCAATATGGCTACCAAGAGTTAATGGAGTATATTAACCAAAATAAAGATAAATACGACACTATCTATGTAACCCGCAAACTTGGTCGACCTTCAATTTATTATTGGTTTTACTCTAAAACTAAACCGTCTTTAGTACAAATTGCCAATAATAAAGTTAATAAAGATCAAGGTGAATATCTTGAGTTTCAAAACATTAAGTTTGAGTTGCCAAAGATTAATACCTATAATTCAAACAGTTTAATTGTGGTTGCAAAAGATGATATCATTAATTTAACCAATCCTGTTAAAATAATTAAAGATTTAAATAATGCAGAAATTTTCAAAATTTACGAAAACTAAATCAAAACAAAAACTGCTATTTTCAATTGTCTTTATTTTAGCGATTTTAGTTAGATTTTGGAAGATAGAGTACCTGCCATATCAATCAGATTGGGACGAATACGCCTATATCTTTGCCGGTCAAAGCTTGATTGAAATCGGAATCCCTACTTCAGTGACTTGTTTTTATTCGGACTATGATATTAAAATCATAAAAAATATAAAAGCTACCCTCCCGAGTTTAGTTAGCCATAACAGTGAAGAATCCTATGATTTCGTTCAACCCTGGTTTGATCATACGCCACTTTTACCATTAATCGTAGGTAGCTGGGTTAAACTTTTTGGTTACAATTTTCCAAGTCACATTCCATCATTAATTTATCGCTTACCAATGTTAGCCTTATCAGCCGTTACTCTTTACTTAATCTTTCTCATCTCAAAACATTTTTTTAAGTTTAATGGTGGTATTTTTAGTCTAATTTTATTTGGCTTTTCCCCTTCATTAATTATTATTCAAAGAATGGTTGTTAGTGAAAATCTATTTATTCCATTTTTACTCATCACTCTTTACCTAGCCTTAAAAAATAAACCATTATTTTTTCAAATACTATTTACTATTTTAGCTGGTTTATCAAAAATTACCGGTTTAATTACTATTCCCATTGTTGGTTTTTATTACTTACTGAAAAAAGAATACAAAAAAACCGCCATTTATGCAATAAACAGTTTAATTTTATTTATGATTATCTATGGATTATACGGCTATTCAATAGATTGGCCTCAATTTATTCAAATATTAAAAACTCAATCTTTTAAGTTACTTGGTTGGACCAATCCCACATATTTATTATCTTACCCAAGTTTTCATAGGATTCTTCTTATGGATATGAGTTACTACTTAATATTGATATTAGGTCTAGTCTCTATTTTTATAAAATCAAGAAAGTTAATTATCAATTATTTTCTAACTTGTGCTATTTTTGGTTCAATTGTTTTAGTTTGGATTACTAGTACTGAAAATGCCGCCCTAGGTTGGTATAAACTACCACTTTTTACCTTTTTAAGCATTTCAGCCGGTCGAATGATTAAAAACAGTTTTAATTATCCATTAATTCTATTACTTACTATGACTATTATTAATAACTACGGTTTAATTCGTTATCAAGAGCATCCTTATCCGGAATTTTGGCCCTTTAGATTATTTATTGTTTTAATTTTTGGAACCATTTTTATTTTTAGTCTAATCCCCAATATTAAAAATCGTTTCAGGTGTCTGTTAATTAATATTCTATTGGCGATATATATTTTAACTTCTATCTATGTTATTGATAATTATTACATCTCAACATGTGAAAATATAGTTAAATGCCCTATGCCCTTAATGACTTTAAAGCAATTAATCAAGCCATAATCAATGATGAAAAAACTTACCATTTTTAGTAAAACCACCTTTTTTAAAAATCTTGTATTTTCAATAATATTTGTTTTAGCGATTTTAATTAGATTTTGGAAAATTGAATATTTGCCTTATCAGTCGGATTGGGATGAATATGCCTATATTTTTGCCGGTCAAAGCTTGATTGAAACCGGTGAACCGGTTTCTGTCTCAGGTTTTACCTCCGATTATCCAGGATCTGTTATAAACTTTGCTGATTTACCTGACCTCTCAAATTTTAATATCAAGGGAGCATATATTCTCGTTCAACCTTGGTTTGATCATCCGCCACTTTTACCATTAATCGTGGGGGGTTGGGTTAAACTCTTTGGTTATAACTTTCCCAGCCATGTGCCTTCGCTTATATACCGCCTACCAATGCTTTTATTTTCTACAGCCACCTTATATTTAGTTTTTTTAATTACTAAAAAACTATTTGGATATTTTTCAGCCCTTTTCAGCTTGATTTTAATTGGTTTTACTCCTTCAATAGTTATTATTCAACGAATGGTTGTTGGCGAAAATCTCTATATTCCTTTTATTTTACTTTCCATTTATCTGGTCTTAACTCAAAATAAAATAATTAAACCGATTTTTTTCTCCATCTTATCCGGTTTATCAAAAATCACCGGTTTATTGGTGATCCCCCTCATAACTTATTATTTACTTTTGAAAAAAGAATATAAAAAAGCTATTGTTTATTTTATTTTAAGCTTAGGTTTATTCGCTTTAATTTATAGTATTTATGGATATCTATTAAGCTGGCCTCAATTTATCAAAATGCTTGATGTTCAGTCATACCGGCCAATCGGTTGGTTAAACCCCGCTTTTATTTTTTCCAATCCCGGTTTTCATAACAAAGTTATCCTTGATGCCGGCTACTATCTAATTTTATTTTTAGGCTTAACTGCCTTATTTATTCCAAGTTCAAATAAAACTCATCACTCTTTCGTTAGATTTCTTATTTTTGCTCCTTTTCTTTTAATTTGGGCCAGCAGTCCGGAAACCGCTAACCTAGGTTGGTATAAAATACCTTTTTTTACCCTATTAACTATTTCCGCTGGAAAAATAATCAAAAAGAATATTAACTATCCTTTATTAATTTTAGTAGCCATGACTGTTTTAAATAATTGTGGCTTGGTTAGAGATGCTCTCCATCCTTATGTCAAACCTATCTATGTTAGGCTGGTTTTATTATTTGTTTTTGGATTTTTATTTATATTCACTCTATTTCCCAAACCTAAAATTAATCTTAAAAAAACAATCTTAACCATCCTACTAGTCGGCTACATTTTATCTTCTTTTTATGCAATTGATCATTATTATGAAACCATTTGCCAGCACAAGATTTGCCCTTTGCCGATTTTAACTTTCAAACAAGTAGTTAATTCTGCTTTAAACTAACTTCCCAAACCCATAACTCCTCGGTTATCTTAGTTTTTTGAAACACTTTTTTAATCTTTATACTATCAAGCCAATTTTCCAAAGGATACTGATGTTTATTATCCGGAAGGTTAACAACTAAAAAGACCTTTTCAGGGGATTTTTCTAAAACGGGAAACAGGCTTAATAAATCTAACTTTTCTTTTATATAACTCACCTCACCGGGTTTATAACTAAATTCTACCGGTAGTTGTTTTTCTTGAAATCCCTGCCAAAAAAATAAATACTGCCAAGCATAATCATAAATAGCGGGAGCGTAAGTATAAACAGAAAAAGAATTACTATTAGATTGGCTATAAATATATTTTACAACTTTTAATTTATTTTTATAAAAGACTCGCCCTTTTTGATAAGTTTCTCTTGATTCAGTGTAAAACCTATGTAAACCTAATATTGGAGTAAGAAGTAGTAAGCTGAAAAACATGATTTTGATAGTTTTGGGCGAATTTTTAATTATTTGAGCCACTATTAAAACCGCGACTGGAAACAAACCGGATACATACCAAGGATTATAATGTAATCTCGTAAAACCGATAATCGGAATTAGTAAAAATAAACTAAATTCAAACCAGTATTTAAAATTAATCTTTTTAACTATCATCCAGATCAACCCGAAACTAACTAAAGATACTTCAATTATCTTGATATTTGTTTCAGGCAAGCTGGCCAGAACCAACTCACTCCAAACTTGGTTAATAATATAGCCGATTTTACTTAACGACAAACTGTTTTTCTCTCCATATTTTAAATATTCCATCACTGCCTTTACTTCCATAAAATTATGTTTTATTTCAAACAAAATTTGAGGTAAAAATACTAGCCCAAAACCAAGCACACCAAAGGTTATTTGCTTAAGATTTAATTTAACTTTATTTTTAATTAGGATTAATAAAACAGCTGGTATTAGAAAAATGGCTAAAGCCGATGAAAAATGAAAACCTAAACTTAAAAAAACTCCCAACCAAAACATTTGTTTAATTGATGTTGTTTTATTTTTTAATACAGGTAACAAATTAATCAATATTAACCAAGTAACTAAAGGCATCGGAAAAGAATTAGATGAGCCCGTAGCTAGTGTTGTCCAAGCCGGCGTAGTAGCCAGAATAATTGCTTCCCAAAAACCAAAATATTTAAAAGCCAGCCATACTTGAATAATCACTAAAATAAACATAGTCCAAGTTTGTGATAAAGGATGACCACTTGTTAGCCAGGCCAGTGGAACCAGTAAATAATAATATAAAGCTCCAAAAAATAATCCCGGAATACTTGTCCATGGGCCAATAAATCGAAGCTGACCCGTTTTAATCATATGAATAACCGCTAGAGCATCCCGACCATGATCAAAATCAAAAGCAACTGCTTGTTCATACAAATAAGGAATTTTAAAAATAATTGCTATTCCTAAAATAAATATAATTAGCCAAATTTGTTTTTTATTCATAAAAGTCTACTAACTAAAAGCATAATGTTTCAAACTCTCCTTTATTTTTTAATTGCCAGCGGATCAAGTCGACATCATAAATTTTTACTTGAGGGTGAACCTTTGAAAAATTATAAATTGTTGTTGTCGGGGGATACTGGTTGTCGGGCTTAGAAAGGTACAGAACTTTTAAGTTATTTTCGCAAATAAAGTTAGTTACTTCTTTAGTGCCAAACTCAAACTTACCCAATTTAATCGGATGCGTAAAGCCACTTGGTTCAAGCTCAGGTCTAACCACATTTTCTTGATACCAAAGTGGATCAAGTTTCAAGTAAAAGGTTATAAATATATGTGGATCTGGAGCCACTTCTCTAAAGTAAATTAAATCATAGTCTTGATGTTTATCTTGAAGCAACTTAGCCACTTGCTGGGACATTTGATAAGAAGCATTATCAAATTGATATGGATAGATAAACCAGTAGTGAATAAAATATCTTGTCATTGAAAATAAAGCAAAAGCTAAGCCAAATACTAAGACAATCACTCTTATTTTAACCTTATTCAACAATTGATAACTTGTATACAGGCCTTGGGCAATAAAAATTGATATCAAAGGAATCAATGCACTTCCCCGAACAATTTGTGGTTCTCCAGCTAGTGCTGACGGGATCGGTGCCAATAAAAAAGCCAACACCACCAATCGGCTACCAATATCTTTTCTCTTTAAAAAGACAGCCAAACCATATAAATAAAAAGGCATTAAGAATATAAAATACTCCCCAAAGTCGGGTACACTTAAATAAGTTGAAGTATCTCCATCGATAAATAAAAAAGTCGGTAAAATAAACCTAGTGTAATTATCAATAAACCTAAACATCCAAACTTGAGGTTTATGAAAAATAAGTCGACATAACTTGGGAAGTTTGGTCGGATTCACCAAATGACAAAAAGCCATATCTTCATTTATTTCTGCGGCTACTCCAGGATCAGTAAATATCGATACTTGAAGAAACCTAGCCCTACCGGAAAAATTAACTAAGTTGGGAATAAGTGGCAAAATCACTATAAAAATAGTTAACAATGTTGTCAAAATCATCGATTTGTATTTTTTTAATTTAAAAACTGATAAAGCCATTATTCCCCCCAAAAGAACCAATATTAATCGATAAGCTACATAGCTATAAAAAGTTAAACCAAAAAATACTCCAGCTATCACTGCCCACTTTTTTCTTTGAGATTTAAGCGATTTGATCATAGTCAACAAACCGAAAGTAAAAAATGTCAAGCCTAAATTTGCTTCAAGAGCTGAGCGAGACAAATGAATTGGCCAAGGATTAATAGACACCATCAAAGCCGCTAACAAACTAATAGATTTATTCTTAAATAAAGTTTGTGCTATCAAATAAACACCAATGATTATTAATACTCCGGCAATAACAGAAGGAATCTTAATTGAGATAGGATTTAAATCAAAAAGAGATACAAAGGGAACTGTGGCATATATATAGGCTGGTAGTTTATGATCTCCAAAAGCTTGAAAGGATAAAGGCAACCGTCGCCCCCATTCATCTTTGCCGGTTTTCAAAATAGAATAAGCATTATAACCAATACTCATCTCATCAGTGGTCAATCTTGCCGGTGATCTAGAAAGAAAAGCAACCCTTAAAATCAATCCCAACAATATAATAATCAGCAAAACCACCCTAGTCGGTATCTTCTTTAACATTAATGACAATTATAAACTATGATAAGATTAATTGCTTATGTTTTCACTACAAAAAAAATGGTTGATTATTGGTTTAATTACTGTTTCATTTTGTTTACGTTTTTATCAATTAGCCAACCTCCCCAAAGCTTTTTCAGCTGATGAAGCTGCCCTAGGTTATAACGCTTGGTCTTTGTTAACTACCGGCAAAGATGAATGGGGCCAAACCCTCCCTTTAATCATCAGAAGTTTTGACGACTATAAACCTGCCGGTTACAGCTACTTAGCCACCCCTTGGGTAGCCATCTTTGGTTTGAATGTCTTTAGTGCCCGAGCTACAGCCGCTTTGTTTGGCTCTTTATTACCCTTAATTATGTTGGGTTTAATCTTAAAACTAACCAAAAACTTTCCCCTCGCTTTTATCACTGGATTGGTCATAGCCACCAGCCCTTGGCATATCGAGGTCTCCAGGACAGCTATCGAAGCCGGGGTAGCATTAACTGTATCTATGCTGTCTTTATATTTCCTCTCCTATAGCTCAAAAAAACATCACTGGATCGGATTAAGCTTACTCATCTTTAGTTTATTTATCTACCACACGGCTAGGCTTGTCGCTCCCTTTATCGTTTGCTTGGGCTTACTCACAAAAACTTATAAAAAATCAAAATTAATCAATCTATTGATCTCAGTCATATTTATTTTTGGCATATTTTTATCTTTAACAGCCAGTCAGGTGCGTTTTAAGCAAATCAGTATCTTTAATGATTTAGGGTCTAACTTAATTCGCCAAGAAGCAATTACGGAAGATGGGCAGTTTGGATTTAAACCACTCTGGTTAACCAGAGTCTTTCACAACAAACCCTTGTCTTGGCTTAACTCTTTTGCCTCCAGTTACCTGGCTAATACTTCCTTATCTTATCTATTTTTTGGAGGGGCCCAACCGCCTCGAGTTACCATTCCGGAAACCGGCCAGTTTCAAATCCTACTCCTGCCTTTCTTTATTTTTGGCCTCATCTCCAGTATCAGAAAATGGACCAACTTTGATAAATGGTTATTATTATGGCTAGCGGTTGCTCCGATACCGGCTTCACTAACTTCTGCCAACAATCCTCACACATACAGAACTTTGTTTATGCTGCCAGCAATAGCTGTCTTTATTGCTTATGGCTTAATTGCTGTTTACGATCTTCTCTCCCAGAAAGATAAAAAACTAGTCGGTTTATTTGTTTTAGGAACTGTTATTCTCTTGACTGCCAACACCGCTAAAACTTGGCATCAGTATCAAGTTCATCAACAAATTCATCAGCCTTGGTATCGTGAATACGGCTATAAAGATCTAATTGATTATTTAAACTCAGTTAAAGACAAGGGAAAAATTACTCTTACCAACCGAGGTAGAGAACCTTATATTTTCCTGTTATTTTATAATCAAATTTTACCTTGTGATTTTCAAACTTGGCCGCAAAAAAGATTATCTCACCAAGCCATTGATTCAGGCTTAACCACTTGGGAACTGTTTAACTATCAATTCTCAGAAGATCCATGTCCATATAATCAAACAGATACTAACTCAAATAACCTCTATGTCGTTATGTCTAGTTGTAAACTCCCCGCCGGTTTTGATCGGCTAAAAACAATCAATTTTATGGATGGCAATCCGGTGTTTCATATCGATAGTCCAAAAAAACAAAATTAAATGCAATAGGACTATGATCCAGAAAAAATTTATTAAACTAGGTTTATTTTTTTTAATAGTCTTCGGAATATTTGCCAGAGTATGGCATTTTGGCTCAATCCCTGTCAGTTTATACTGGGACGAAGTTGCCATTGGACTTGACGCTCAATCTCTTGCTCAAACTGGCCACGATATTAATAATCAATCATGGCTCCAACCATTATTTTATTCTTATGGTGACTACAAAGCTCCGGTATATATTTTATTTACCAGCTTACTGGCAAAAGTTTTGCCAGTAAGTGAAACTTTGGTTCGTTTACCATCTTTAATGGCTGGCCTGTTTTCTGGAGTAGTGTTATTTTTGTTGGTAAAACTCCTGTCTCCAAAAAAATCTTTATTACCTTTACTGGTTTTAGCCAGCTACTCAGTTATGCCCTGGTCTATTCACTTTTCGCGTATTGCCATGGAGTCTCATTTATCAATGTTTTTGTTATTACTCTCAGTTTACTTAGCTATCCTTTCAAGTTATTCAAAAAAACCTTGGCTTTTATTATTATCAGCTCTATCTGCCTCTCTAGGAATCTACACTTATATTAGCTTGAGAGTAATTGTCCCCATAATGCACTTAATTACTTTCATTCTTTTTAACAAAAAATCAAAAAAGTCTTTAATATATTTTTTATTTGGGATTCTTCTAATTACTGCTTCTATTATTTTCTTAATCAAGTCACCCAATTATCAAGCCAGTCAAGATTATCGTTTGTCAAACGACAATTTGATTACATCAACTACTCATATTGAAAAATCAGTAGCCGCTCAAACCAATCCTAATCTTTTAATTTCAAGAATTATTAATCATCGTTATTTATATAAGCTTGAAGACTACACCACTAACTACCTCTCCCATTTTTCGGCTCAATTTTTACTATTTACCGGTGACCAAAACCTTAGACATCACTCTGGTTTTGGTGGTCAACTTCTCCTAGTCCAAGGAATATTTTTAATACTTGGGCTATTTGCTTTATTTACAAAAGTTAATAAAAAAACAAGATATTTAATCATTTCTTGGTTGTTATTAAGCCCTATCATCTCCGCTCTAGTCAACGAAGTCCCTCACGCCTCTCGTAGCATCTATCTAATTATTCCCTTAGCTTGGCTTGTAGGTTTGGGTTTAAGTCAGCTTAAACCTAAGCTTTTATATATTAGCTTACTTGCTTTATTAATCAATCTTTTCTTATTCTCTCATTACTACTTTAACCACTGCCCCCAAGCCTCACTTGAAGCTTGGGTTAATCCCTATAAACAAGCAGCTTTATTTATAAAAGATAATCCTAGTAACAAAGATATTTACGTTACTAACCAGTTTTATCAACCCGGATTATACTTTAAGTTTTATGCAGGTAAGCAAATTAAAGAATTATCAAACACTTGTCCTCAAAACGCTTTATGTATTACCACTCCGGAGTGGCAATCTGAAATAACTAGCTTAGTTTCAACAATTCCCGGCACTACTCAATTAGTTATCAAACAAAGCTTATGAAAAATAAACTTATCTGGTTAATCTTTCTCCTAGCCTTACTAGTCAGGTTTATCGGGATTCAAAGTCTACCTCCGGCCTTAAATCGAGATGAAGCTGCTATTGGTTACAATGCCTATTCTATTTTAAAGACTGCTCGAGATGAACATGGCCAGTTTTTACCCTTAGCCTTTAAATCAATCGGGGACTACAAAATGCCTCTTTATATCTACGCCACCACCATTCCGGTCAAGATTATTGGCTTAAATAATTTCTCAATTCGTTTCTGGTCGGCTCTAGCCGGTTCTATTTCTACTCTTGCTTTGTACTTTATTGTTATTAACCTTACAAAAAAACGAAATCTGGCTACAATCGCTGCTGCCCTGTTAGCTTTAAATCCTTGGGCTATCTTTTACTCTCGTATTGGCTTTGAAGCCAATCTTTCTCTTGCCTTTTTCCTATCAGGCTTTGCTCTGCTTTTATAT
>JBDRQW010000087.1:0-5511 GCA_043826085.1 Candidatus Beckwithbacteria bacterium
TTTTAAATTCACCGACTAGCTCAAAGTTTCAATATACTTTTTTAATCCCTCTCTTAAGCCAATTTTTGGTTCCCAGTCAATCATTTTATTAATCTTTGAAACATCAAAACGATTTATATCTACATCATTGGGCCTCGATTGACCAGTATATTTAATTTTAAGATTATTAGAAGACACTTTTCCAATTAATTTAACCAAATCAGCCAAGCTCGTAGGCATAGAAGTTGCCACATTATATATATCTCCGGGCTTGGTTTTAGCTTTTGCCAGTTTAATATAAGCTTCAACTACATCTACCACATTAATATATGTTCTCTCCACATCTGGCTTAGTTAAGGTTAGTGGTTTATTTTTTATCACATGGTCAATAATTACCGGGACGATATATTTTGAATCCTGGCCATTACCATAAACATTAGAAGTTCTCATTATTAAGCTATCAACCTTAAATACTCGGCTATAAAACTGGCAGACTTGTTCTCCAAGCAACTTTGTATGAGCATAGTGAGTACTGGTATCGGTTTGATCAGTCTCTTTTTTATACTCAATATGTGGCTTTGTATAAACATAAGTACTCGGGAACATCATCTTGGCCCCTACTCTTTTGCAGTAATCTAGCACATTAACAGTTCCCAACACATTAACCTTGTAAGCAAGAGTAACATCAGCATTTGAATCTTTATAACCGGACACCGCTCCCAAATGAAAGACTACATCTGTTTTAGGAAGATTAAGGAAATCTTTTGGATTAGCTAACTCTAATCCATCTTTTCTATCAAAAGAAATTACCTTGATATCTTGATTAACCAATTCCTTCCTTAAATAATTACCAATAAATCCACTGCTACCTGTTATTAGGACTGATTTCATGGCCTCATTGTAGCATATTTATAAGCTATAATATCTTCATGCTTTCTATTTGTTCCCCACAACTTGGACTTTCTCCGGAATCAAACTCTGGAGGAGAAGTTTATGACAGGGAAGTGATCAATCGACTCTGCCAAAAAAACATAACCATTTACACTTTACTCCCCAAAGGCAGAACTTACCAAAAACACGATAACTTAGTAGTGAAGTTCGCCGCCATTCGCCCCATGGTGCCACCCCACTCTTTTAATGCCTTTGTCTTACCTTACTTAATCAAAACTTACCTTACTCACAGATTTGATATTTTAAGAGTCCATAATCCGTATTTTGTTGGCCCGGCCGCCTTAGCTTTTAAAGCTATCTTCCCAAAAGTACCAATAGTTTTATCTCATCTTCATACAGAAACAGGTATTAACGGTTTTATTGATGCCTTTACCTTAAAAAAATACGATCACATTATCGCCATCTCAAAAAGTACTAAGGATGAACTTCACTCTGATTACCACTATCCTAACTCTAGAATTTCAGTTGCCTATCCAGGAGTCTCGACAGATTTTAAACCCGGATCAAAATCTCGGCCAAAGGCCGATCAGCCTCTGGCTGAAAAAATTACCCTCTTATTTCTTGGTGGCCTAAAACAGCGCAAAAACCCTCAATTTTTACTAAAGTTATTAGCTAAGTTAAATAACAAAAATCTTAAACTAGTTTTTGCCGGCACCGGCCCGCTTTTATCTGAGTTAAAAAATCTAACCAACTCTCTTAATCTATCAGATCAAGTCACCTTTACCGGTTTTATCAAAGAAAAAGACAAAGTTAAGATCTATCAATCTGTAGATATTTTATTACTGCCTTCACTAAAAGAGGGATTCGGCATGACTATTACTGAGGCTGCAGCTTGCGGAGTGCCCAGCATAGGTGCTGATCACTACTCAATCAAAGAAATCATCAAAGACCAAAAAACCGGTTTACTAGCCAAACCAAATGACCTTCAAGACTGGTCAGAAAAGCTACTTCAATTAATTAAAGCGCCAAAATTACGCCAAAAAATGGGACAAGAAGCCCGAGTACACGTTTTAAAAACATTCTCTTGGGACAAAAACATCGAAACTCATATTAAACTATTTAATCAACTTGCCAAAAAGGTCCGTCCTTTAAGGACGGACCTTTTTGGATAATATGAAAATTCTTTTTTTAAACGAATACGCCAAACCTCACATAGTTTCAGGTGCCGAGCGAAGCATGTTAGCTTTATCATCGGCCATAGGCCGATCGTCCTTTGGGCGAAAGAAAATTAAAGTTTACACTCTATCCCCAAATCTCTCTCCTCAACCAAAAGGGTCCGTCCTTAAAGGACGGACCCTTTTGGATTTGAAGTTTCCCTTCCCCTTTAAAATAAATCCAGGTCAAACATTATCTCCAATCATATTTAATAATCCGATCTTCTGGCTTTATGTAGCTATTCAGACCATTTCTATTGTTAAAGCTCATCAAGTTAATCTCATTCACGTTCACGGTAAATATATCCAACCGGCCGCCATTATTGCCTCTTGGTTAACTAAAATTCCGGTAGTCACTACCGTTAGAGACTTTAAATTTTTATGCCCCTTAGCCCTGTGTTACACTCATCAACAAAAGAAATGTTCTTTTAGTTATTTTATAAACAAAGAAATCCCTTTTTATTTAAACAACTACACCAAAAATAAATTGCTTAAACCCGTATTTTATCCTCGTTTGGTTTTAGCCAAACTTTGGCAATATGTTTTAAAGTGGTTCTTAAATCAATCAAATCAGGTAATCGCTGTTAGTCCTCAATTAGCTGTTATCTATCAAACCGCAGGAATAAAAAATACCATTGGTATCTACAATCTTCCTCCCTTAAAACAAATATCTTCAAAAAAATCAAAACTCACTAATACCATTATTTCTATTGGCAAACTTTCTTATGGTAAAGGCACTGACAGTTTACTAAAAGCAATGCAACTTTTACCTAAAATAAAGTTAATTATTGCCGGTGATAAAAACATTAGCCTTAAACAAGATTTTCCCAAAAATGTTGACTATTTAGGTAAAATTTCTCATGATCAAGCTTTGTCTTTATTTAAAAAAGCCGATGTTTTCATCATTAATTCTCGTTGGCCCGAACCTCTCTCTAGGGCCGGCCTAGAAGCCTTATCTTTTGGTCTGCCCATCATTGCCTCAAATAGGGGAGGCAATCAAAAACTTGTTAAAAATAACGGCTATTTAGTTAATCCTGACAAAACCAGTGATATCGTCAAAGCTATTAAATCAATATTTAATAAAGATCTCCAAAAACTTTCAAAAAACAGCCATCTTTTACTTTCCACCCGTTTCTCCAGAGAAAAAATTATTCAACAGCACCTAAACTTATATAATAACCTCATATGATTCTTGGCCTACTTTTATCACCAGGCGATAGCTTATCAAAACAGAAAAAATCCGGTCAGCTTGACCGTTTGATTAGATACTACTTAACACCTTACTCAAAAGCATTTAACAAAATATATCTATTTACCTATGGAAGTGACAAAAATATAGCCAAACTGCCTTCAAATATTACTTTAGTCACCAAACCTAAACTTATTCCTTATCAACTATATCAACTACTCATTCCTTTTATTTATAAAAAAATTATTAATAAAGTTAATATTTTTAGAGTTTTTCAAGCAATTGGTGGCTTACCTTTACTATTTATCAGCAAACCATCTGTAGTTACTTATGGTTACCATTATCATCAATTTGCCAGCATTGAAAATCATCCCATTAAAGCCAAGCTTATCAGCTTGATAATAAAACCTGTCCTAAACAAAGCCATCAAAATTATTGTTACTTCAATTGAAAATCAAAACTATCTCATCAAGTTAGGTTACCAAGATAAACTAATATTAATTCCCAACGGAGTCGATCCGTTAGTCTTTAAACCAAGCAATGCTAGACCTTCTGGTTACCTGATCCTAACTGTTGGTAGGTTAACTCACCAAAAGAACCACCAGTTTCTTATCAAAGCCATTAGCTTAAGTCGTCATAAGTCCAAACTGCGGTTAGTTATCATCGGCAAAGGACCTTTAAAAAGAAAAATTATCAAACAAGCCGAAAAAAACAATGTTAGTCTTAGGATCATTCCCAAATTACCCCATAATCAGTTAGTAAACTGGTATCAATCAGCCATTGTTTTTACCTTAACATCTAAAATTGAAGGCCAACCAAAAGTATTGCTGGAAGCTCTAAGTTCCGGTTGTGCTTGTTTAACCACTTCTTTCCCCGGCAATCTTATTGTAAATAATCAAAATGGATTAATCGCTGATTCTTCTCTCGAGTTTTCCAAAAAACTTGATAAACTAATCAATGACTCTAAGCTAAGAATTAAACTTGGCACTGCAGGTCGCCAATTAATTGCAAGCCAATTTGATATTAAAAAACTAGTTCAAAAAGAAATTACTTTACTTAAATCATGCTTAAACTAACAATTTTTTGTCTTAGATTTCTAAATATACTCTATTATCATTCTTCCACTCTTTTAGAGAAAAGAAAAACTTGCGTTTGGGCTAGTGAGCTTAGTCGGTACTTTAAAGTCACCCCAGATAAAATAATTAATCAATATCAACAAAAACGACCTCAAACAGCCTTGCTTTGGAGTAAAAAGAAAAGAAAAACCAAAGAGCAGATCCATTCTTTTTATCAAGAAACCGATTACTTTATTTATCGCCAAACTTACTTTCACCGTCACAAATCATATCTGGATATTGCCCTAGCCTTACTCTTAAAACCAGCCGGAAAATTTTGTGAATACGGTGGCGGAGTTGGCCCTATTACCAATAAACTAATTAACTTTTTCCCTAATTGGCAATATCACATCACTGACCTTGATTGTCCGGTTTTATCTTTTGCCAAATGGCGCTTTAAAAACAAAAGAAACGTCAGTTTTAGCACAGTCACCTCTAAACCATTGCCTTTAAAAGATAAATTTGATGTCATTGTCTGCCATCAAGTTTTAGAGCATGTCACCAACCCCTTAGATGTGGTTAAACATTTTGTTGACCACCTAAATTCGAATGGTTGGCTGTACCTGGATTTTATCTACGAACCCGGTGAAGAAAATATTGAAGCTGGAGCCAAGCAGAGAAAACAAGTCTTAAAATTTCTAAGAACTACCTTAAAGCCAATTTGTAAAATTAATCCAAATAGCCCCAAAGAAGGTTACGGCCTATACATTAAAAAATGAATCAAAGAGAAATAATTTTTACCAAATATCAAAATCGAGGAGCCTATCATTGGCAACAAATAAGAAAAAACTTATTTACCTTTAATGCCTTTGTTTTAGCTCGATACCAACAAGTTCTTGATCAAATACCAAGTAACAAAAACCTAAAAATTTTAGATATAGGCTGTGGTGATGGCGTACTTTTATATTTAATCAGTCAAAAAACCAAGGCTCAGTTATTTGGCATAGATTCAGATAGAGATAGTCTCAAAATTGCTAAATCTAAAGTAAACGCCAAATTTTTTCAAGCTTCTGCTTATAAACTGCCGTTTAAAACTCAGTCTTTTGACATAGTTATCGCCAGCGAAATTATCGAACATCTTAAAAACCCTGAAAAAATGCTTTCAGAAATCAAAAGAGTTTTA
>JBDRQW010000088.1:0-5424 GCA_043826085.1 Candidatus Beckwithbacteria bacterium
TGGAAAAACTATAGAAACTACTTTTTCGGCAATGGCAGAGATTGGACCCTGAAGTTCAAAATCCGGTGCTTTATTTAAACGAATTTCAGTATTTGTCCAATAATTAATAGTCTCTACTACAAATGACGGAAAAGAAGCATACTTTAGGCCTCGTCTACCATGAAAGACAAACATAACAGCTAGGGAAGATCTAAAGATAGCTAGAGGTATCCCCCATACAGCTAGAAAAGCTAAAGAGATAGCTTTGAGTTCTTTTTTTAGATTTAGTTTAGTTAAATATAAATATACTGCAAGTAAGGGTACAGACATAAACTTAATAGAAGTAGATAGCCAAAAGAAAAACCAGAACCAAAAACGATTAAGCCAGGTTTTTTTGGTTTTAAATAAATAGTAGATAATGCCTATGACTAGTGAACTGATAAAAACCAAGTCAATGCCCTCATAAAAAAAATCTTTTGCGATCATTGGAGTAATTAAGTAGAAGGCGAGGCTTAAATTTTTTTGGAGCTTGGATGTTTTTAGATACTTTATGGCTTTAATAATCATTAAAAAGACTAAAAAATCTAACCCAAAAGTTAGGATTCGAAAATTTTGGTAAAAGTCACCAATGCCGGATATTTGAAGCATTTGAGGAATATAAATTAAGGGTATGGTGGTGGGTGGATATTCGTAAAAATGCTTAAGGTAGGGGGTGTAGCCTTCTGTCCACATGACCGCATAGCGTCGATAATCGTGATTAACGTCTGAATAAAAAGGTGGTGGGTTTTGAAAAATATAAAATCGGCTAATAAAAAAGAAGCTTAGGATAATAAATAGTCGTAGGTTATGTTTTTTCATGAATTAATTTTAATATTACTCCTTGGGTATAACAATACGAAAAGCGGGCAAGCCATTAGGAAAGTTAATAGTTTCTATCAAGCCTGGAGCCCCCTGGGGAATTTCCTCAGGTGGGCCAATAAATAATTTGTTTCTAAAAACAAAATCACTTTTCCAATCAATCTTTCGATACATATATTTACTCATAGCTCCCCAGAAAACATCTAATGGCTGTCTTTGTTGGTTGAGAAGAATAAAAATATGAGGTTGACCATAAAAAGATGAGATAACTATTTGCTCAACATCATCCTCATATTTTAAAGCAATATCACTAATTTGTTTGTAACCGTACTGCCAATCAGGAGCTGAGTAAATTGGATATTTTACAAAGTAATGGTGTAGAAAGAAAGCTAAATTAATAACAATTAAGCCACTAGTTATTATCAGGGCGGGCTTTTTATAAAGTTTAATTGTTTTGCTAATACCCAAACTGGTAACTATCAACAAAGCCGGTAGCATATTCATGGCTCTAATAGCATGAGGAGCCTCTTTGCCCAGAACTGCGGCAGCCGGACCGAGTAAAAGCCAAGCTAATACCAGTTTGGCCCATGATTTCCGGCGTAGTTTAATTAATTGAAGTAAGCCAATAATTAGAAATGGGGCGGTAACCCAAAGGAGGATGCCTTGATTATTAAGTTGAGCTCGAAAACCAGTTGTCACTCCCGAGAAATAAAACTTTGGTGAGTAGTGAAGTAAGTAATTCGATGTTAATTTTTTAACTAATTTAAAGTTTAGGGATAATTTCTCATCTTCTTCATAAAAGATTGAAGTACTTTGAAAACGCATGGCTGCGCCCTCTTTGAAAGTAGACTTAATTAATGGAGTAATGAGTAATAATCCAAAGACTGCTGACCCAATAATTGATAGACGTAATTTTTTAATAAAGAGTTTTTTCCGATAGATAATTACTAAAGCAATTAAAAATAGAGGTGAGAATATTTTAGGGCTGTGATAGGTATATAAAGATAGAGTAAAGAATAAAGCTGATGGATAGAAGAAGAGAGGTTTTTTTAGGGCAAGTTTAAAGAAGTAAATGTTTAATAAAATAAATAGTAAAGCTAGATTTTGTTCGAAAGCACCCCTAGAGAGCATAACTGACCAAGGAGTGACGGCAAGTAGAAAAACAGTAGTTAAGGCCACTGTTTGATTCTTGGTGAGTTTTTCTGTTAGTAAATACAAGACTACAACGGCTGAAATTCCAGCTAAAACAGATAGTAAGCGAATAGTGATCATATTTAAACCAAATAATCCAACAATTGGAGCGGTTAAATAAATATATAAAGGGGCTTTGTAATCGCCAAAAGACTTGAACACCAAGGGTAAGCGAGTACCATATTCATCTCTTCTGGTGTGAAAAATTGATTTAGCATTCCAACCAATGGCTGTTTCATCCCAACTCAATGATGGTGGATTAGATCCTAACTGATAGAATCTTAAAAATGTGGCTAAAATTATAATTAGTCCCAGCCAAATAATAATTGTTTTTTTATTCATTTTATTTTTTCCTTACTCCAAGCATATCAGAAGATAATGAGATTTTCAGTATAAGCTATTTATTGGTATAATTTGTTTATATAATGATAAAGAAAATTAGAAAAAAATTTACAGCTAACTCGAGAAGTTGGATTTACTTATCTTTAATTTACCTTTTTGGTTTTGGATTGTACTATCCTGCAATATTTACTTTTTTTACTCACGATAATTTTTTCCATATGAAAATTTCTAGAGTAAATTCTATTCAAGGGTTTCTTTCGTTCTTTAATTTATTCAATGCTCCAGTTGATTGGGGGTTTTATCGTCCTCTAACTACTCAAGTGTTCTACTTTATAAATTGGAAGATATTTAAAACAAGCCATATATGGATGAATATTATGGCATTTCTTTTCTTTTTTCTGGTAATGCTGTTGGTTTTTAGTTTTGTAAGAAAACTTATAAATAAAAAAGTGGCATTGCTATCTACCTTGTTGTATATAACCTCTGCAACTCACTTCACTCATTTATATTTTGTAGCAGATCAAGAGCTTGGGCATGCAATTTTTTTCCTAAGTTCTATTATTTTATTCATTGATCATTTATTAAAAAAAAGTGGGCTAAAGCTATTCTTATCTTGGGTTTGTTTCATTGGAGCCTTAATGTCGAGGGAGTCAGCTATTATGCTTCCGTATGGGCTAGGCATTGTCTATTTATGGTTGAAGACTGTAAAAAAAATAAAATTACCAGTAAAAAAGTTTTTATTAAATTTACTCCCATTTTTAATTACTTTGCTGGGGTATTTATATTTGCACACTTTTCATTATGGTTTAATTAAGGGAGATTCATATATTTGGGAATTTACTCCTAAAGTATTTCTGAATAATCTTTCATGGTATGGCTTATGGAGTTTAAACTTGCCCCAAATGCTGATTGATTACATCGGTCCGGGCTTTAAAATTAATTCCAATTTATTTCAGTTTTATCCCAAAGAAATGTTAACAATATTTAGTTTGTTTCTTGTTTTTATTTTTTTAATCATTGTGGCGGTGATAGTTGGATTTAGGGGCATGAAAAAACAAGTAAAGGCAGTTATCTTGTCAGCAATGTGGTTTATTGGATTATTGCTTCCTGTTTTGTTTTTACCTTGGCATAAATTTACAATTTATTTAACTCTTCCGCTCATAGGAGGAGTAATGGTTTTGAGTCTGGTGCTAGGAGAAGCAAGAAAAGTGGTTTGTAATAAAGCTGGTATTTTGATTGGTAATTTATTTTTAGTATTGTTAGTTACTGTGTATATTTTATTGTCTACTGCGACAATTAAACTGACTGATAAAACCCACTGGATTACATCGGGGGCTAAAACAGCTCAAAGAGTTCATCAATATTTTACGGATCGATATTCAAACTTAGAAAATAACATTGATGTGTATTTTTATGATCGACCCGAAGATGGTGATTTGCCCTGGAAACCTTCAAACGAATTAAAAGTAATCCTATCAGATAATAATTACTTTTCGGTCTTTTTTGAAGATAAAATACAAGCTTATTATGTTGAGTCTGAAAGTTTAATAACTGATCCAGGAGCAATTAAAATCTCAGCTAGGCAATTCCTTGGTTATTGAGTAAATATTTGTTTGGTTAGAGTACAGAACTTCTTTTTAGAGAAAGCTTTTGAGTTTTTAATGGCTTTTTTTGATAGTCTGGCCATAAGTTTTGGATTATTAATTAGCTCAAGGGTTTGGTTGATTAGGTCCGTCTTGGTATCCCAAAGCAGACCATTGTGCCTATGAGTGACTACTTCCGGCTGGCCACCTTTATTGATGACTACGGGTACAGCTCCGGCTGCCTGAGCTTCAATGGTGGTTAAGCCCAGATGTTCAACTGCTTGGGGATTTAGAGTTTGATTAATGCCGTAACCGGCCGCATGCCAATAAATTTTAGTTTTGGCATAATAATTTTTGAGTTGATCAAAGGATAGATCGTGATTAATATGAATGGGGTAACCTTTTACAAGTTTAGAAACTTTGTTGGCAAAGTTAAGGTTGTCTTTCCCTTGATCAATTGGACCAATTAGAACCAGTTGCCAATTTTTTAGACCTTGATCGCACATAGTAGCAAAGGTTTTAACTAAAAAATCCTGCCTTTTACAGTGTTTGTTGTTTTGTGGACTAATAAAGCGACCGACTGATAAAATGATGTTTCTTTTGGCTCCCGGATTTAAATTTTTGGTGTCAATGGCGCTTCGGTGAATATAGTCAATGGAAATACCCCAGTGCTTTTCAAGGTGTTTTTTGGTGAAACTTGAGTTTGAGGTTTTGACAGTCCAGTTTTTTAGCTTAAGTTTTTGAATGACTTTCGGTTTTTGATTGAAAGGTAATTGAAAGTGGACAATGTTTTTCTTGGCTCCGGAGATAAAAAAACTACCATCTGTCATGTAGTAAAAAATATCATAAGCTCTAGTGAATTTTATTCGATCGGCAAAAGTATCAGAATCTTTAAAAGGGCCTTTGATAAAATTAACTTTAGTTAAGTCGAGGTTAAAGGCTTGATGGAATTTTTTAACTAAATCAAGTTCCGGATTATTAACAATGATGTCTAGTTGATGATCTTTGGATAGACACTCTGCTGTGGTTAAAAAATGTCTTTCTCCCCCTCCCATAGTGTCTGTTAGGAAAGGATTGTAAAATCCAATCTTCATAAGATTTTTTTCTCGTTTTGAAGTTCCCAGACTTGTTGATAAATAAAAAACTTATTTATGCTTTGGATAATACCTTCGGTAAAACCAATGTAGCCATCTCTAAACCCCTGTTTTTTAAAGTATCGATAAAAAAATTCAGACAAGATAACTTTTAATATTCGCCACCAAGTAATAGGGGGATGATTGGCTTTAAATAAGGCTTGGGCCTCGGCTGGAGTCCACATAATACTTTTTTTAAGCCCCATGACAATAGATCGATTGGGAAAATGAGGAACTGAGATTTCCAGAGTACCAAGAGTACCATCAAATAAGTACTGTTCGTGAGAAACACCCTTAACACTCTTGAAGGATGATCTTTTAAATAACCTAGTTTGATA
>JBDRQW010000089.1:0-4263 GCA_043826085.1 Candidatus Beckwithbacteria bacterium
TAATTAATAACTTGTGCCAAGGTGTCCGACGTAAAGCCGGACCGAACAGTGGTTTTGGCGCGAGCGCAACAAATAAAATTATTTATATAAATAGTCGCTGCGTGACTGTTTGTAGGCCTTGGCACTTATGGGCAATAAAAAAGCCCTTGGGTATTCCGAAATAACTTCGAAATACTCAAGGGCCTTAAAAGAGGCGGTACCACCTTGGTTTAATCTGCTTTTACACAGATCCTTATTGTTGACGTGCTCTGTATCATATGTGACACACGTTAGCGCTGTAATGGGCGCACCCATGATCGATTTTGTCGATCCTGCTCCGGAGTGTAAAAATTCTCCTTCATCGCTTTATTAAATTGTTAAGATAAAGTGGATTATACCATAGAAGTTGATTTTTCTCATGCTCAATTTTGTCTATATACCTGCAGGGTTGAACCTCGTAGGTTTGTGAAAAGTGCGTTCTTTGAGGTAGTCTATTATTTAATCAGCCTGCAGGGTTCAACCTCGTAGGCTGATACTAAGTTTTAAAAGAAAAGAGTTGAGCGAAAGTGCAACGTGGCAAGGCGAAGCCGAAGCGTATTTTTTATAGCTCTAAATAACTAAAAAATTAATTTAATAACTCATTAACCGTAGCATCGGCTAATATTTTCATAGTGTCGAAAATTTTCAAGGTTGGGTGTTTAGGTATTAATAATTGGAGGTCTGTGCAGGCAAGAGCCACACAATCAACATTTTTTCCTTCAAAGTCGTTAATAATTTGAATAAGCTGGTCTCTGTCTTTTGAGTTTTGCTGACCCATGACTAAATTGTGAATAAATTTTCCCATCTTTGCTTGCTGAAAGCTGTCTGGAGTTTCGTAGCCTATTTTGTTTTTCTCGAAGGCGTTTTCATATAATTTATTTTCAATTGTGGCAGAAGTCGATACGATTCCAACTCTATTCAAATTATGTTTTTTGAGGAATTTTACTGTTTCTTCAATAATACTTAAAACAGGAATATCGACAGCGTTCCTGATTTGCTTGATAAAAACATGAAGGGAGTTGCACGGCATAACAATAAAATCAGCACCAGTTTTTTCTAATCTTTTAGCTTCGGCTTTCAGATATGGAATATATTTTTCAGACCCCTTGTTTTTAGTAATCAAGTCTTCCTCGATTTGATAAGGCAAAGGAACGCTGGCGATTATTATTCCTGGTCGGCTGATTTTTGACCTTTTAAAGCAGGAAAAAACTATATTTAAGTAAAATTCCGCAGTTGTTTCGGGGCCAAGACCTCCAATTATTCCTACAGTTTTCATAATTAATTTTTTATCTCCTCATTTAGTTGCTAACGAATATGTCATATAACTTGTATTTGTGTAAAATTCAGTTTTGGTGATTACACTCAACATCTAAGTAGCAGTATAGCATTTTTAAAATTGATTCTACCTGCAGGGTTGAACCTTGTAGGTTGATTTTTCTCAAGAGGAGGATTAAAAATTTGAGGCAATGGGGAGTTTGAGGTCTTTAATTTTTCCGTTTAAGTTATTCAATTCGTTTTGAATCTTCATTCTTGAAAGTTTAATTTCTGACTGTAAAACAGATCGGGTAGTTTTTGACTCTGAAGTAACTTCTCCGCGAATAATCTTTTTGAGATTGCTTAAATCTGTTTTTGTTAACATAGAAAAATAATAGCATTTTTTTGGTTGATTTGGTAGACTTAGAGTATGTCTAATTGGAAGCGTACTTGGAGAAAGAGAGTTAATAAACTGCATTACTATGCCAAGAAATATCGACCGAGGAGTAGGGCGGATGTAATTAAGCTGTTGGCGGTTTTGGGGTTTTTTGGAATTTTGGGGATGTCACTTTTGGGAACGATTATGTTTGCTTGGTATTCCAAAGACTTGCCGACTCCGGATAAAGTGGTTCGTCGCGATGGATTTTCAACCAAGATTTTTGATAGGGATGGAGAGCTTTTGTATGACGTGTTTGCTGATCAGCGAAGAACTCCGGTTGAGTTTGAACAGATACCGGATATTTTAAAGAAAGCGACCGTAGCCATTGAAGACAAGCATTTTTATCAACATAGTGGCTTTGATCCCTTGGGCTGGGTGAGGGCTGTTTTTAATACGGTCTTTAAGTTAAGGCGTTTGGGCGGAGGTTCAACTTTAACTCAACAGTTAGTTAAAAATGTATTGTTAACCAATCAGAGAAGTATTTCCAGAAAAGTAAAGGAGTTTGTTTTATCGATTCAGATTGAGAAGAAATACACCAAAGACGAAATTTTAAAGATGTACTTGAACGAATCTCCTTATGGAGGTACAGCCTGGGGGGTTCAAGCGGCCTCTGAAACTTATTTTGGCAAAGATGTTAATGAACTTAATTTGATTGAGTCAGCGGTTTTGGCCGGTTTGCCACAGGCTCCGAGTACCTACTCCCCCTTTATTGGTGGGGATGCTTATAAGGATAGAACCAAAGATGTTTTAAGGAGAATGAGGGAAGATGACTACATATCACGCGATGAAGAGAAACAGGCGTTGGAAAATTTGGAGTCTTTAGAGTTTGCTCCAGAAGGGTCCAGTTTTAAGGCACCTCACTTTGTAATGTATGTTAAGAGTCAATTAGTTGAGAGATATGGGGAGGCTTTGGTGGAGCAAGGCGGTCTTAGGGTAACCACTACCTTGGATTGGGATTTGCAACAAGAAGCTCAAAAAATTGTGGCTGAGGAGATTGCCAAAGTGGAGGCTTTGGATATTACCAATGGGTCTTCTATGACGATTGATCCTCAAACCGGGGAGATTTTGTCAATGGTTGGGTCTAAGGATTATTCGGCGGAAGATTATGATGGTAAGGTGAACGTAACTTTGTCTTTAAGGCAACCGGGTTCTTCGATTAAACCGGTTAACTATGTAACCTCTTTTATGAAGGGTTATACTCCGGCGACGATGATTGCTGATGTTTCGACCGAATTTCCCGGGGGAGCTAACTTCCCGGTTTATAAGCCAAAAAACTATGATGGTAAATTTCACGGTCCGGTTCAATTAAGATATGCTTTGGGAAATTCACTTAATATTCCGGCGGTTAAGCTACTTCAATTAGTCGGAATTAAAGATGTATTAGAGACAGCTTATAAGATGGGTTTTACCACTTTGGAGCCAACTCAAGCAAATGTGAATAGATTTGGGTTATCTTTAGCTCTTGGAGGTGGTGAGATTAGATTAATTGACATGGCCTCGGCTTATAGTGCTTTTGCCAATGGTGGTTATAAAGTGGAACCGATCAGTATATTAAAAGTTGAGGATAATAAGGGTAAGATTTTGGAGGAGTATAAAAAATCTTCGTTGCCTCGAGTCTTAAGTGAAGAGCAAGCTTTTTTAATTTCTAATATTTTATCTGATAATTCATCTCGGTTAATAACTTTTGGAGCTAACTCTTTTCTTAATATTCCGGGACACACGGTGGCGGTGAAGACCGGAACAACCGATGATCAAAGAGATAACTGGGCGGTGGGCTGGACTCCGGCGGTGATGACTGCTGTTTGGGTGGGAAATAATGATAATACGCCAATGAAAAAAGTGGCTTCGGGAATTTCCGGGGCAACGCCAATTTGGAGAAGAATAATGATGAAGGCATTATCTTTAAACCCGGTTAAAGATTGGGGGGTGCCCGGTGGAATTATTGAAAAAGAAGTGGATACGATTTCCGGTTTTAGTTCTCATGATGATTGGCCCTCTAGAAAAGAATATTTTATTAAAGGGATGGAGCCGGTGACAATAGATCCGATTCACACTAAGTTAAAAGTTTGTAAAGGACAAGATGATAAATTGGCTTCTGAGGTTAGAGTGGCTAAGGGTGATTATGATGAAAAGGAGTTTATTATTTTAGTGGCTGATGATCCGGCGGGAGGAAGTAAAAACCGATGGCAGGAAGGGATTGATGCTTGGATAAATGGCCAGGATGATTCAAGGTATAAATATCCAAAAGATTATTGTGAAGATTCTGATAGTGTGACGGTGTCTATTGAAGATCCCGATGATCATCAGAAATTAGATGACAATAATTTTTTGTTTAAGGCCAATGCAGTTTCCAATAGTGACATTAAAGAAGTTAAGTTTTATGTTAATGGGGTTGAGAAAAAGAGTTTAAGTAGTAAGCCCTATGAATACACTCAAAACTTAGCAAACGGTACTTATACTCTAAAAGTAAAGGCAATAGATAGTAATGGTAAAAGTGCGGAGAAGGAGATAAAAATTGGGGTTAATATGGATTGGGATTATGAAGAGCCGGA
>JBDRQW010000090.1:0-23933 GCA_043826085.1 Candidatus Beckwithbacteria bacterium
AAAGACGCCGCCTTAGTTGCTTTTGTCTCTCCGAACACCAAAGACTGGCGTTTTTCCCTAGTCAAGATGGAATATCAGCTGGAACAAACGGCTCAAGGGCAACTTCAAGCTAGAACTAAATTAACCCCGGCTAAACGCTTTTCTTTTTTAGTCGGAAAGAACGAAAACTCCTACACTGCCAAGAAACAATTTTTACCAATCTTAACGAACGATCAATCACCGCTTTTATCCGAGTTTGATGAGGCTTTTAATGTTGAAAAAGTTACCAAAGAATTTTTTGCCAAATACCGTGATTTGTTCATTCGAGTTAAAGAAGAACTGGAAACTTTAATCATCAAAGATAAAAAAATTAGCCAAGACTTTAAAGAAAAAAACATTGATCCAGTTGATTTTTCCAAAAAACTTTTAGGTCAGATAGTCTTTTTATACTTTTTACAAAAAAAGGGCTGGTTTGGAGTAAAAAAAGATGAAGATTGGGGAACTGGTTCTAAAAATTTCTTAAGAGAATTGTTTGAAACCAAACACAAGCAATACAAATATTTCTTTAATGAAGTTTTGGAGCCTCTTTTTTACGAAGCCTTGAGATATGATCGATCACATGATGATCACTATTTCAGTCAGTTTAACTGCAAAATTCCATTTTTAGATGGGGGCTTATTTGACCCAATAAATGAATATGACTGGATCAAAACCGATATTTTACTTCCAAATACTTTATTTTCAAATGAACGGCCAACAAAAGAAGGGGATAAGGGCGATGGCATATTAGATATATTTGATCGCTATAACTTTACTATAAAAGAAGACGAACCATTGGAAAAAGAAGTAGCTATTGATCCGGAAATGTTGGGTAAAGTCTTTGAAAATCTCCTAGAAGTTAAAGATCGAAAATCCAAAGGTTCTTACTATACCCCCAGAGAAATTGTCCACTACATGTGCCAACAAAGTCTGATTAACTATCTAGATACCGAGCTAAAAAGTAAATCCAATCAACAGGATATTGAAACTCTGATCAAATTCGGAGACTCCACAATAGAGCACGATAAAAATATTGCCGAAAAAAATAATTCAGAAAAAGGCTATAAATTACCAAAACTAATAATTAAACAAGCTCAAGATATTGATGATTTATTAGCTGATATTCGGGTTTGTGATCCGGCCGTTGGCTCTGGCGCTTTTTTGGTTGGCATGATGAACGAAATTATTAAGGCTAGAAACGCTTTAACAAGTCATTTGAAAAATCAAGTCAACAGAAGTATTTATCACTTTAAACGCCAAGCCATCGAAAAATCTTTGTACGGAGTAGATATTGACCTTGGAGCAGTGGAAATTGCCAAATTAAGATTATGGTTATCTTTAATCGTTGACGAAGAGAATATTAATGTCATTAAACCTTTGCCTAACCTAGATTATAAAATCATGCAGGGTAATAGTTTAATTGAGTATGTCTCTCCGGAATCATTGGCTGCGACGAACGATCCTGAAAGAACAGCATTGATCAGGAATTTCAATCAAGCTAAAGATAAATATCAAACCACCTACGATCCGGCTGAGAAAAAAAATAAACGTGAAGAAATCAATAGTTTAATTGAAAATATCATGCTCTATGATGAAAAAAGAAAACTGGAAACTGATAAAACCTGGCAAAAAGTGCAACAATTAAAACAAAATAATCTGTTTGGAGAAGACAATGAGCAAATGGCTCTAGGCAAACTTTCAGAAAATGAAATTAAAAAAGTTAAAGAACAACAAGAGAAGTTTAATCAATTAAAGCAAGCTTCCCCACAAGACCATTTCGAATGGCATTTAAACTTTAATGAGATTTTTAAAAACAAAGGAGGCTTTGATGTAATCATTGCTAATCCTCCCTATGTGAGAGTTCAAAATTTAAGTTACGAAGAAATAGATAAATACAAAAAAAGGTTTCAAACAGCTTTTAAAAGAATAGATATTTCTATCCTTTTTATGGAATTAGCAAATCAGATTATGAACAAAAAATCAATCGCTTCATATATAACTTCATCTCAATTTTTAAAAACAGAGTATGGAAGAAAAATTAGAGAATTTTTAAAAACAAAATTAAAAATAATAATATTTTTTGGAGATAACCAAATATTTGCTGATGCAATAAATTACACCTCTATTTTCTTATTTGCAAAAAAAAATAAGAATAACTACTTCAAAATTACTAACACAGAAAAATATTTAGGTAAACAGAGCTTTGACTCATATATTAAAAATCATTCAAAGAAAATTTATAAAAAATCTCTAAGTTCCGATTCTTGGAATATAGAACATCCGGAAAGTTTTAAAATATTAAATAAAATTCACTCATCATCAAATGATCTCTTAAAAACAATTGCCTCTATTAATTACGGATTAGTGACAGGTAAGGATAAAGTTTTAGTATTTAAAAAAAAAGAGAAAGAATTTTTAGAAAAATCACAATATGTTTATCCACTTTTAAAGCCTTTAAATATAGGTAAATATTTTATAGAAAACCCAAACCACTATGTAATTTACCCATATGAAATTAAAAAAAATAAAACAATATTAGTTAACGAAGATAAGTTAAATAATAAAGCAAATCAACTTTACAAATATCTTTTTGAAAATAAATCTAAATTAATTAATCGGAAAGACTCTAGAAAAATAGTAAAAGAAGATAGCAAAACATGGTATTCACTCATGAGGCATTCATCGTTTCAAAAAGTAAATAAGGAAAAAATTGTAACACAAGCATTATGTAAAAAAAATGAATTTTGCCTTGATCAAAAAGGATTGTTTTTTACAGGGGGTAGCATTTACTCAATAAATTCAACAAATTTAAAAATATCCAATAAGGCTTTACTGGGTTTGTTAAATAGTAAAATTTGCGAATTCTTTTATCAATTAACCTGTCCAATTAGGCAACACGGGTATAAATTTTACGCTGGTAATTTTTTAAAACAATTTCCTATCGCAAAAAAATTTAAGACAGAAAATAAAAAATTATCAAATCTAGTAACAAAAATAAATCAAATTGCTCATTCTAACGCTGATAATTCAGAAAAAGGCTTAACAATCAAAATATATGAAAAACAAATTGACCAAATAGTTTATAAACTTTATAACCTAACACCAGAAGAAATTCAAATTGTAAAGAAAGGTATTTAATATGGGATTTTTTGATTTTTTTAATCCAAGTGAGGCAGATATCTTAACAAACAAAAAAGCTGGAATAATTTATATGGCTGATTTTCCAAAAGGAGAAGGTAAATATATTAGCGCAGTTATTGAAGATAACACAGAGCCATATGATCTAAGCCTGCAAATTTCTCCAAAAATTGAGGTAAGAATTACTTATATTAATGATGATGAAAAAATAACCGGTGTTCAAATATCAAAATTGGCTGGTGGTCGCTTTGAAAAGATCAATTTATCGACTTTGGGTTTTAAGGGAGTACTTGGATTATTACAAATCTTTTCTAACCTTGATCTTAAATCTATTGCGAACAGAAGCATTCTTTTAGATTCACAAATTATTCATGATGAGGAATCCTTAAGGGCTCATTTGAATACCTTGCTAAGTGATGAAAAGGGTTTAAAAATGCTGGCTGAGCTAGCAACTTCAAAAGGAATAATTAGTGAGGGTGATATTGGTAATATTTCAAAAAAACGAGAAGCCTTGGACATATTTAAAAAACTATTATCAAACAATGAATTTTTTGCTTTAAAAAAGAAAGAGTGGGGGAAAAGTAAGGACGAAGATGTATGGCAAAAGTTTTTTGAAGATAACAAATGGATATTTGGATATGGTTTAGAATATGTGTTCAACGCACCAATAGATAAAAATAAATTTGAACAAACTTTAAAAGGAAATAATTTTTTAGAGTTCGGTAAAAGACCTGATGGAGTTTTAAAAACACTAGGCATTGTACAATTTTTAAACATCGTTGAAATTAAAACTAACAAGAAGCCTCTAATGGATGAAAATATGTATAGATCAAGTCAAGTTTGGCAACCAAGTTCTGAACTTAGTGGAGCAGTTTCTCAAAGCCAGCAATACATAAGGGCAAGTATTAAAAATTTGACTGAACTAATTGAACTTAAGGATGTTGATGGAAATCGTACTGGAAAAGAAATTTTTGTTTTTAACCCAAAATGTTTTCTTATTATTGGGGATATGCATAACGAGTTTATAGACGGTGAAAAAAGAGTGTTAAATCCAGATAAACTTGCTTGTTTTGAGTATTACAGGAAAAATCTTTTTACCCCTGAAATTATCACTTTCGATCAACTTTATTTTAGAGCAAAAAATATTATTGAAGGAAGTTTAAAAAATAATTCAGTATATGTTAGATAAGATAAACTGGCCAGAATTATTGATTGGAGGGGCAATCGGTTTCTTTACAGCCCTTTTTGTGGCAGCAATTTATGAGTGGATTAGAAAACCAAACTTAGTTTTTTCTATTGACGAATCTCCAAATGAAGGCCAAAGAAACATAAAGGGGAAAGATTACAAATGGAAATTCATCAATTTAATCGTAGAGAACAAAGCTAGACCTTGGTGGCAAAGTTGGCTTTGGGGAAATGTGACAGCTGAAAACATAAGTGCATGGATTTCTTATAGGGATTACGATTCAAATTCGGAGATAGTAAAAATTAGTGCCAGATGGTCATCAACTAAACAGCCGATAAACGATTTCGGTCGCCCTAACTGGAATTCAATATTGGTAACTTCAAGAGATAGTATTCCAGTTGGTGAGTCGGCATCACTTGCAGTAGCCATTAAAACTAATAAATCGGAGAATATATTTTCTTTTAACAATGAGAGTTATCTATTTTACCCCGAATATAATTCCCCCTATGATACTCTATGGTCAAACCCCGAATTTGAAATTGGAAGTGATAAAAAATATCGAGTTTGTGTGATGGTACTTGCTCAAGGCCACGAATATCGTAAGGAGTTTATCTTATTGAACCCTAAGAAATTGTATAAGTCATTTAGACTATTAAATGGCGAAGTAGATAGTTGTAGGTAGATATCTAATATGAAAGATTTTTTTCAAAGAGTTCAACAATTCCGATCGCTTCTATCTTTTTTGTCTCTATCAACCGTATTTTTATTGTGGCTTGGGTTAAAAAATGTTGTTCAATTAGGTGATTTTTGGATTAACCTATCGGCAGGCACAGCTACTTTAATTGGAACATTGTTTATTATTGATGTGATTCTTGATCGTAGAAGAAAGTTAGAATTTAATGAGGCTCGAAATACAACCAAGAGTGATTTAACTCAATTAGCAAATATGATGATTTCCTATATGGCTTCTCCTTTTAAACTGACTGTCTTAAATTACGAAAGGAGGAAAGAAGATAAAGATTTGGAAAAATGGAGTACAAAAGTTCTACAACATATTCTTCAAGACATTAAAAAACAAGACAAAGTAAAATTGCTTTCGAACTTAAATAGCGATGGGTGGCAACATTTGCAACTTGATCTAATGTTCATTAAACCATCTCTATCTGAAAATCTGATTTTGTATAAGGAATTACTTCCTGCGCGCATTTTAGGTAAATTACTTAAATTACGAAGAACCTTCAACAATTTTTATTTTTATTTTGGATTACTTTATGAGGGGTTTATTAGAGATGGCAAACCGCTTCCAGATAACGCTGTGAAATGTATGGCCGATGACCTTAATAAATACTTTTCTGACCTTGAACAATTATGTCTTGTTTTAAAGGGCTGGAAAGATAATTGAAGGTGTGAAAAATGAATAAATATAAGTATTCCGACCTATTACTATACGAGAAGAAAATCAAAGATTTGTATAGCAAGCTTGAACTGAATTTCGATGAATCTAATCGAATAAGTAAGTATTTTAAATATCTGGGTGAAATTGAAAAATCGAGAAAATTGGATAAAGTAAAGTTTTATGCACTTATCCAGAAAAATAAAGCGAAGTATTACTATAGCCAATTCTATGTACTCGAGATATGCAAGATCGTCGATGCTCTTCAAAATACCAAACTAGATAAAAACGTCTTAAAAGAGAAATTAACACATTTGGCTAAGGGAACCTATTTACTTTCAAAAGAGAACATCAATAACACGCAGGCTAGGGATACAACTTTTGAACTTAGTTTGTTTTCCTTTTTTTACGCTAAAAATCTACGTGTTAAACTCGGTAGTCTGAATCCGGATTTGCAACTATTAACTGATAACTTTACTTATAACATCGAGTGCAAAAGACCTTATTCACCAAAATCTCTCGAAAAACATATCAGAAAAGCCCTAAGGCAACTAAGAAAAACACAAAATGGTATCAGCATACCCACCATGGCCTTATCGCTTGAACAAGTTATATTAGGCGATGATTTGATCCTTAACAGCAAAGATGACCAATCGGCTCTAACTTTTCTGGATGCTACGCTTAGTCAATTTGCTCAAGACAACTTACCTATGATTAGGAAAATATGCAATAACGAATCTTGTTTAATACTTTATTGGTTGTCTTGCCTTACTGGTTTTAGGACTGATCTCTCAATGGCACATACAACTTTTATTGTTGGCAATGTCTACAATTTCGACCAAAATTTATCAACCCGCATATATAAAGACTTGCAAATTATGTTGCCGTCAAAAAATTAAAAAATGATAAATACAATTGTGAAAAATAATTTGACGGGTTGTTAAGAAAATTACTAAAAGGTAACATACAAGTATCAAGGGTTTTCTACTTACTAAAGGGAGGTAAAATTTAATGCAAAAGCATCCAGCATTGGTAGGGATTGTTCCCAGAAAAAATCTTTGGGATATAATTCAAAAAGAAAAATGGTATCACATTCCGGTTGAATCGGCGCCAAAAAACGCTTTATTTGCCGAATATTTAGGTTTTTATTTCCCCGCTGTGTTTGGCAAACAAATGCGCTACAAGGTAAGTTTTTACGCAAAAGTTAAAAAAGTGGAGATTGTCAAAAGAATTAAACTTTTCCCTGAAGAAAAAGAAAATAAAAAAGCCAATAAAGAATATTTCCAATTTCACCTAAAAGAAATTAAAGAATTATCAAAATCCATTCCCAGTAGAAGATGGAGAAGAATTGTTCATATTCCCACCAGTTGCGAGAAATTATTCACCGCCAAAGAAATTAATGATTTATACGACACCAGCCCCTTAGAAGATAAAATGTATTTGGAAATGAAAAGAAGACAAATAAGTGCCGAAAGGCAGTTTTATATTAAAGTTGGAAAAAAGTTTTATTGTTTGGATTTTGGATTATTTTGCAGGAAAGGCAACATGGACATAGAATGCGACGGAGAAAAATATCATATTTTGCCGGAGGCATTGGCCAGAGATCGAGAAAGAAATAACGGATTAACAAGTTTCGGATGGCGCGTTTTAAGATTTAGCGGAAAAGAAATTAATCAAAATCTACAAAATTGTTTTAGAGTAATTGAAAAAACTATTAATAATTTAGGCGGGATATTAAATGTTCAATTTATACCCAGCTTCTGAAAACCCAATCCTATATGAATGACCAAATACTAGAAATAATCCAGGCAAAAAAGAATAGTTCATGGTGGTTAAAATCAGAGAAAGTAGTTGCCAGCAGATATTGTTCAATTTTTCATCTCTCTAATTTGAAAAATTTGGCAAAGGAAGACTTCCTGTCATTTTTACTCATTAAAAACAATCACCACTGGAAAGGTATTCATCGTCAACAAGTATCTGTCACATCGGATCTGAAAAAATTAAAACGTACGTTAATCTTTTTGCTAAATGAATCAAAAAGTCTTACGGATCGTCTAAACAGTCTTTCACCTAAAAAAGGAAAATATTATATTAAAGGTCTTGGCAAAGCTATTATTACCCCTATATTGCTAGTTATTTATCCAGATAAATATGGTGTTTGGAATAAAAAAAGCGAAGATGGTTTAAGAATATTAGGATTGTTTCCTGAGTTCCAAAGGGGAAATTCTTTTGGAGAAAAATATGACGAAATAAACAATGTTCTAGGCAGTTTAGCTAAAAAATATTCGATTAGTCTTTGGCAACTCGATGGCATATTAGGTGAAATTGCCGGTAATGGACCTTTTGATAGGGCATTCGATAATATTGACTATAGAAAAGAAAAGAAGGAACAAATCATTTCCCGGGAAATAAAATTTTGTAAATATTGCGGTGAAAGAATCGATGCCGATTCAATATTTTGTCGTTTTTGTGGAAGAAAAATAATTTCAACAAGAAGTGGGAAAACACTAACTTTAAATTCTCGAGAAGAATTATTGGAACACGTTGAATTTGTCAATAAATATTATCGCCTAAACGGTAAAGGTTTTTTATACTACAAAAAAATAATCAACCTTCATAAAAAGCATGGAGATATAAATAAGCTATTAGGAAACGATATTTTTTTTGAAACTCTATACGAAACTCTTAAAGCTTGGAATATGAATCAGAGAGGAGCCAAATTAAAAAACTTAACTGACATAAAACACTCTATTTTAAATTCAAAGCGTGACATTTCTGAATTATATGATTATGAGTTAAATACCCTAAGGAAATCTCAGCTTGAAAAAATTCTCAATAAGCTCAAAAAGATATTTTTTAATCTACAGCCGATGCAATCAAGAACTCAAATTGTCGGTACTTCAAAATTAATGCATTTTCTATTACCGAATTTAGTAATGCCAATTGACAGAACCTACACCTTAAAATTTCTTTCCCCGAACAGCAATTCCTGGAAAGATATAAATGCTGAGTTTGATGAATTTAAAAAAGTTTTTCTAACATTTTATAAACTTGCCAAGAGATTTAATTTATCTATTCATGACACAAATGACCAAACCTGGAATGCGTCAGTGCCAAAAATTATTGATAATGCAATAATTGGAATACAGATGAAGCAAAAAAGGAATAAGTAAATGAAACTAAAATTTGATTCTGAAAATTTAATAAATCAAGCTAAAGCCAAGATTAAAAACTGGCGGTTAAGATTTATTACCTATATTAAACGCTTACTATTCCCGATTTATTTTTTCCCTATCAAACTATTTACATACTCTATTTACTATTTTATAAAATCTCTAATCAAAACCTTCATTCAATTAATTAAACTTGTTTGGTTTTGTCTCCGCTGGCCATTTCGATCTTGGAACAACTTTTTTAAATTTCTATTCTGGGGAACCATCTTCACTTACTTTGCCTTTACTGAGTACCGCTTCTTATCACTAGTCGAACGCTACGGTGGCTATAACAAATTCTTCTGTTCAGAATGGCTAACTACCAAAAAACTTCAAAAGTCTGTCGTCAGAGTCGTTGGTGGCTATTCCGAAGGTTCCGGTTTTTTTGTAGCCGGTAACGAAGTCTTAACCAACTTTCATGTCATTGCCGATGAACCCAGCCCCAAAATTATATTTCCAGACGGTAGATTTGTCACTCCTCGCTTTATCACCGCCAATCCTGACAATGATCTGGCTATACTTCATCTATGGGAACAATATCCCGATAAAATCCTTAACTTTGTCAGTCCTCAAACTCTAACCACTAACGAACCCTTAATATCTGCCGGTTTTCCACTGGGTACAGACTTAACTGGTGTAGTTACTGTTACCAAGGGAAACTTTACCGCCATTCGAAACTCTCCTGATCTCTTTGCCGACTATGTTCAAACAGATATTAATGTAGTTCAAGGTATGAGTGGCGGGCCGTTGGTTGATCAATGTGGTGATGTCGTCGGTATCAACACCTTAAGTTTATCCGGTATGTCTTTGTTTGTTTCTTCAGACTCGATCAAAGTTCTCTGGCCTTACTTTTCCGATCAAGAAATTACCAAAATCGAAGTTGATCCTAGTCTTTCGCCCGAAGATGCCGTTTATGCCTTTTACACCTATCTTAAAGCCAGACAAATGCAAGAAGGTTTTGATTTGCTAAGCCTTAAATATCTTGAAAAAACCAATTTTGAAGAGTGGACTAGTCGTTTTACCGATATTCTTGACGTTCAAATATATTTGTCAGAAGCAGTTACCGGATCTGAAAATACTGTTTTTGTTAAATTCTCCACCAAAATTTGGACAGGCAA
This sequence comes from Candidatus Beckwithbacteria bacterium, assembly GCA_043826085.1. Classification (GTDB taxonomy): domain Bacteria; phylum Patescibacteriota; class Microgenomatia; order UBA1400; family CG1-02-47-37; genus CAXBYZ01. The sequence goes on from JBDRQW010000090.1 coordinate 10,066, forward strand.
CGAAGCCCTTTACCATTATTACCAAGGAACCTGGCAAACAGTTGAGGAAGATGGAGTTTACAAGATGTTGAAAAGTAACATCAAAGAGGTAGAAGAACCCACTTGGGAATGGTTTTATGATCTTGAAGAAGAATAAGCATGGATATTGACAAAATAATTTAAGCCCCGCGTTTGACCCCAGGCAAGTCACTTCGGACTTACTCAGTGCAAGACATTCACGGGGTAATTGGTTTTCGTAAAAAACAATGCAATAAGATAGTTGCGAACCCCGACCGCCGCCTGCCCGCCTTTGGTGGGAAAGGCGGGAGGGGTGAGCAACCTTTAATTCATCCCAAAGGCCTGCCTGCGCAGGCCGGCCTTTGGGTTGAATGTTGTTTAATCTGTTTATGTAAACAAGTTTGGCGGGAAAACAAAAAGGGCGAAGCCACACGAGCAAGCGAGGCGCCTGCCCGCCTTTGGCGGGAAAGCCGAGCGTAGCGAGTGGGGCGGAGGCCAGTTAACCTGCTCCGCCAAAGGCGGACAGGCGTTAGGCAGGTAATGAGTTTTAAATAACTCAAAGGCAAACCCCTTTTTTGCCTTTGAGTTAAACGATTCGTTTACTATGCAAGTAGTAGAAAAGCCTAAGTTAAGTAATATGGGCGGGTAGAACAACGTGCGGGAGGACGCGCGAAGCGCAGTAGTTAGCTATTCGTAATTTAGTGGCAAGGCTCGGAATCGAACCGAAATCTGACGTTTTTCAGACGCCCGCCGTGACCAACTTGGCTACCTTGCCTTATATTTTTATATATTATAACAAAAAAATGTGGATCCTGTAGGATTCGAACCTACGACCCTTCGGATGTAAACCGAATGCTCTAACCAACTGAGCTAAGGATCCAATCTACCTATTCTAATAGATTATCTCTAAATTCTCTACCTATTCCCGACTTTAAGTAAATCTCTGTCTTTCTAGCAATCATTCTACTTTCTGTAGTTGTACAAAAAACTAACTCATAATCCGTTAATTTTTTTGTAGTAGGAGTACTAACCCGATGTTGATTATGTTCCTCTAATCTTCTATTAATATTATTAGTAATTCCTGTATAAAAATTATTCAAAGATTTACTCTTAATAATATAAATAAAATAAATCATATATAAACCGAACGCCCTGCCTGCCGGCAGGCAGGTCTAACCAGCTGAGCTAAGCGGTCAAACCTCAGCCAAAGACTGATCGGCCTCTGGCCGAAACTGAACTATAAATCCATATTCTAACCTATATTAAACCACATTTAGTCAACTTTTATATAGATAAGCTTTAAAAACATTTTCCATCAACATAGCAATAGTCATCGGTCCAACTCCACCCGGAACAGGCGTAATCGCTTTTACTTTTTCCTTTACAGACTCAAAATCAACATCACCAACCAAACCGTTTTCAGTCCTATTAATTCCAGCATCAATTACCACCGCCCCCTCTTTAACAAAAGAGGCTTTAATCATTTCCGCTTTCCCAACTGCCACCACTAAAATATCTGCCTGCTGAGATTCTTTTTCAAGATCTTGGGTTCTTGTATGACAAATAGTTACCGTTGCATTTTCCAATAAAAGCAATTGAGCTACCGGCTTACCAACGAAATTGCTTCTACCCACTATTACTGCTTTTTTACCTTCAATCTCAATCTTATATTCCTTTAACAATCTTAAAATTCCTCTAGGCGTACAAGAAACCAAAGTATCATCATCTATTGAATTTTTTCTAGCAAAAAGTTTTCCCACATTCAAAGGATGAAATCCATCTACATCTTTTTCAGGCAAAATTCTTCTAATCACCTCATTTTCTAATAACTTTAACTCTCCCGGTAAAGGAAATTGGACTAAAATTCCATTAATTCTATCATCCTCATTTAAATCATCAATTACTTTAAATAGTTCCTCTTTAGAAACTGTACCGGAAAGTTCAATTTTTTTGGAATAATAGCCGATTTTTTCACAAGCTCTTTCCTTGTGTTTAACATAAATTTTTGAAGCCGAATCTTCACCAACCAATACCACCGCCAACCCGGGCTTAACCTTTAGCATGTCTACTTTATTTTTTAAATCAAGCTGTATTTTTTCGCTTAAAGACCTACCATCAATAATTTGAGCCATAACTATTTAAAATAATCCGGTAATTTTACCGTCTTTAGTAATATCGATCAACTCAGCCGAAGGTATTTTAGGCAATCCCGGCATAGTCATTACATCTCCGCATAAAACCACATAAAATCCAGCCCCGGCTGACAACCTAATTAAATTAACCGTAATCTTAAAACCCTTCGGTTTATTTAATAAATCTTTATTATCAGAAAAAGAATATTGAGTTTTTGCCATACAAATAGGCAGTTTTGGCGTATTCCACTTTTCATATTTCTTCAATTGCTTTTTAGCTATATCAGTAAAATCAACCCCATCAGCTCCATAAATATCTTTAGCAATTTTTTCAATCTTTTCCATAGTACCTAATTCATTTAAATAAAGTGGTTTAAAATTACTTTCTTTATCTAAAACTTTTAATACTTTTTTAACTAAATCATAACTACCCTTGCCTCCTTTAGCCCAAGCATAATTACGAGACACTAAAATATCTTTTTGACCGCAATATACCTCCACTGATTTTAATTCATCTTCATTGTCTGCAGAAAAAACATTAATGGCCACTACCGGCTTTAAGCCAAATTTTTCAATATTTTCAATATGACCAGCCAAATTATCAAGACCTGTTTTCAAATCACCACCGCCTTGATATTTTAAAGCCCTAACTGTTGCCACTAAAACTACAGCTTCGGGTTTAAGTTTACCAATTCTAGATTTTAAATCAAAAAACTTTTCCGCTCCCAAATCTGCCCCAAAACCGGCCTCTGTCACCACATAATCAACCAATTTTAATGCCGTTTTGGTGGCTATTAAAGAATTACACCCATGGGCAATATTAGCAAATGGACCACCATGAATAAAAGCCAGACTACCCTCAAGTGTTTGCACCAAATTCGGTTTTATAGCATCTTTTAATAAAGCGGTCACTGCCCCGGCTATTTTAAGATCCTTAACCGTGATCGGCTCTTTATTATAATTTTCGGCTACTATAATTTTTTCAATTCTTTCTTTAAGATCTTCAATATCCATAGCCAAACAAAAAATAGCCATAATTTCCGAAGCCACCGTAATCTCAAAATGATCTTCACGAGGCACTCCATTAGCTTTTCCTCCCAATCCGACCACAATATTTCGCAAAGCCCGATCATTCATATCCATGGCTCGATTCCAGCTTATTTTAGTCGGATCAATTTCTAATTCATTGCCTTGTTTTAAATGATTGTCAATTACAGTCGCAATTAAATTATTAGCCGTCCCAATTGCATGAATATCTCCGGTAAAATGCAGGTTAATATCTTCCATTGGCACCACTTGAGCATAACCACCACCGGCCGCTCCACCCTTAATTCCAAATACCGGGCCCAAAGAAGGCTCTCTTAAACAAATCATGGATTTTTTACCAAGTCCCCACAAGGCTTGTCCCAAACCAACCGTGGTGGTGGTTTTACCTTCTCCGGCCGGAGTCGGAGTCATAGCTGTTACCAAAATTAACTTGCCGTCTTTTTTATTTCTTCTTTTTTCAATGGCCTCATAGGTTAATTTAGCCTTATAATTTCCATAAAGTTCTAGCTCATTTTCATTCAAGCCAACTTTTTTAGCAATATCTATAATTGACTCCATCTTGGTTTCTTGGGCAATTTCTATGTCAGTTTTCATTTTTATTCTCCTAAGTCAACTATGCATTTTTTAACCGGAAATCTTTTAGTTAAAGCCAATACTTCCTTTTTAATCCTCAAAATCTCTTTTGATTTTAAAATCAATTCTTCTCTAACCGCCTTCTTTTTTTCTTGATCAAAACCAACCGATTCCTGTTTCTTAATTTTACTGATATCATCAACAATATCAGCAATAAAATTACCGATTAACTTCATCTGCTCTTCTTTCATCTCCCTTGAAGTTAACCCTGGCGTTCCCAATCTGATTCCCGATGGATAAAATGGGGGATTGGGGTCAAATGGAATTCCATTTCGATTTAAAACTATTCCGGCTTTTTCCAAAGCTTCAGCCCCTAAATTACCGGTAATATCTTTATTCCTTAAATCAACCAACATCATATGTGTCTCTGTCCCTCCTGACACTAACCTTAAGCCTCTCGACTTTAATGTTTCTGCTAATACACCGGCATTCGTAACAATCTGTTTGGCATAATATTTAAAACCGCTAGTTTCAGCTTCTTTTAAAGCCACCGCAATTCCGGCAATTGAATTCATGTGTGGCCCACCCTGTAATCCGGGAAAAACCGCTTTATCAATTTTCTTACCCATGTCTTCATCTTTTTTCATTCCCTTTTCAGTCACCATTATCAAAGCCCCCCTGGCCCCTCTTAATGTTTTATGAGTTGTTGAAGTTATTACATCAACATAATCACTAGGAGAAGGATATTCATCGGCTACAATCAAACCTGAAATATGAGAAACATCAGCTAACAAATAGGCCCCAACCTCATCTGCAATTTTAGCAAATTCGCTCCAATCGACTTGTAAGGGATAAGCGGTAATTCCGGCTACAATAATTTGCGGTTTTTCTTTTAAAGCCAATTCTCTTATCAATCCGTAATCCATCTTTTCATCTTTGTTTAATGTATATGAAACCGATTTATAATACTGCCCGGTGGCAGAAACCTTTGAACCATGAGTTAAATGTCCACCATGGTCTAAAGCCAAACCCATTAATTTATCACCTGGATTAATCAATGCTTTATACACCGCCAAATTAGCCGGAGAACCGGATAAAGCCTGCACATTGGCATGAGGTACTCCAAAAGCTTTTTTAGCTCTTTCAATGGCAATTATTTCAATCTGATCAATAAATTCTTGCCCCTGATAATATCTTTTTCCCGGATAACCCTCTGCGTATTTATTGCTTAAACATGAGCCAACCACTTCTTCAACCGCCTCAGACACCATGTTCTCCGATGGAATCATCATTAAAGTATTGGCTTGTCTCTCGGCTTCCTTGTCTATCAACTTACTAATTTCCGGATCTGTGTTTTGCAAACAATTCATACTACTTTATAACCCCACCCTACAACCCTTGTCAACTATTATCACACCTCTAAGGTGTGATTTGCCTGCAGGGACAATCCCTGCAGGCACTGCAGGCAAATCTAAAAACTAATAATTTATAATTTAGAGTTTGTTTGTTATAATAAAATTATGAAATTTGCTCGCACAAAAAAAGTATTATTTGCAAATAATAAAGGTGGCGTTGGTAAAACAACATTAGCTTTTAATTGTGCTATGTCATTTGCAAAGCAAGGTTACAAAACTGTATTAGTTGACTTAGACCCACAATGCAACCTTTCACGACTAGCTTTAGGAGATCGTCATTATAAAAAAACTTTATTTTCTTCAATAGAAAAAGATATTTTTGATGTATTAAAAGGAATTATCGAAGGTGGATCAGATATTGACCTAAGCATTCCTTTTATTAAAATTCCAAATAGTAACAACAATCTTTCTTTAATAAAAGGAAGCGTTAAACTTTCGCTATATGAAAATTTATTAGTTACTGCTTACGGTCAAGCTGCGGCAGGACAACAACTTGGATACTTTCAAACCAGCGCAATAGACAGATTTCTTAGAGAAAAGGGGTTAAACAATGAAGTTGATATTTTTGTGATTGATACATCTCCAAGCCTTTCACTTTTAAATCAAATCATTTTTCTTGGTGCAGATTATTTTATTGTTCCAATGATACCAGATGCTTTCAGTGTCCAAGGAATTGAAAACTTTGGCAGCATATTTGAAAAATGGAAACAAAACTGGAAAGTTACGGCCAAAGCTCTTTCCGGTAATACAGAAAGTAAATTTGTGCTTTCAGGGGATGGCCTTTTCATTGGATATATTCTTAATTCATATAATGTATATGGCAAGCAACCAATCAAAGATCACAGGCGTTGGATCAAAGAGATTCCCAAAAAAGTAAAAAAATATCTTTCCGAAAAACATGGCAGAAATGGACTTCTTGAAAAAAGCTGGGAAACTTCACTGGCAAAAATACAAGATTACGGAAGAATACCGGCAAAATGTCAAGAAATTGGAGTAGCAATATTTGATCTTGATCCATCTTTAGTAGATGAAATTCATGTTGGAACAAAAGACAATATTGAAAAATCAAAAAAAGAATTCAAAAACCTGGCAAATAAAATACTAAAAATACTCACTGAATTTTAAATTTTCGCACCTGCAGGGTTCAACCTTGCAGGTAAAAACACAAAGTGCCGAGAGGGAGAGTTGAACTCCCACGTTTATAAAAACACTACGTCCTCAACGTAGCCTGTCTACCAATTTCAGCATCTCGGCTAAAGTAAATCCTTATTATAAATTAAATGTTAGAATATATTGTGACTAAAATCAAAGATTTACCAAAATACAAACTCGAAACTAATCTTAAAAAGATTTTATGAAAAATCAATGGATTTTTATTGATGAATCAGGTAAGCCGGAAGTTTATTCAGCTAAAGGAATCAACCTAGTTGAAAGAAACCAAGCTTCGCACTATTTAATACTAGTGGCAGTTAGATCAATTGATCAATTAAATTTACAGCAAAGAATAACTGAATTCCGACTGTCTTTATTAAAAAATAAAGACTTAACCAAAATATTTTCCTCAGCCTATACCTTAGATGCTTTTCATGCCCAAACTGACTATCCGAAAGTTAGGAAGAAATTTTACCAATACATATTAGACCTTAATATTAAAATTGATGTTCTGGTTGTCGAAAAACTTAAAACATACGATCCCCTAAAAACAAATCCTAGTAAAATGTATGGGGTCATGAGCGGACAACTACTTAAAAATTTATGTCACCAAGTTGAAAATACTGAAATCATTTTTAGCCGAAAAGACAGTAAATTAAAGCTAAGGAAAGAATTATCAGCAGAAGTAGAAAAAGTTCGATTAGGCTATTTAGTTAAACACCCAAAATTAAAACCAAATTTAAAGCTAAAATATTTTCACAATCCTCACTATACTCATGGTGGTCTATAAATTGCCGATTATATTGCTTACGCTATATTCCAAGTTTATGAAAATAAAAATAGAGAATGGTATCAAATAATAAAAAAGAAAATAGGTAAAATTCAAGATATTTGCAATAAAAAATACTTTACTCAGAGCAATCCGCTATAACTATCCATTTAAGGAAGTGCGAACTTCGCACGTATCATCAAACGAACTGCTCAAAATAAAGTATTTAAAATGGGCGTTAATATTACGACCAAATACATTATAGCAGTAACAATCAACAACTTGTCAACTAATCGGCTAAAGACCCTATAGTGGGCGAGAGAGGATTTGAACCTCCACAAGTATAAACTTACAGCGTTCTGAACACTGCGCGTCTACCAATTCCGCCACTCACCCAACTTAATTCTCGAGGCAGTTTATCATATTTAGCTTGACACTACCATCCCTTTATGTCAAATTGAAACCATCATATGAAAAGATACGGACTGACATTTTTGTGGTTTGCCACCACCACCTTCACTTTATTTCTCACTCTCTCTTTTTACACCAATATATCTAATCAGCCAAATATTTCATTTCGCCCCACCATAATAGGAAACACTACCAACGCCATTACTTCTCACGCCATTCTACCTCAAGTTTTAGGCTCATTTACTTACAAAGTAAAATCCAATGACGCCATTCCGGAAATCGTTAAAAAATACCTTGAAAAATATGACTCACCTTTACTACCTTACTCTAACTATCTAGTTAAAGTTGCCAGAGATTACAGTATGGATCCCCGGCTTCTGATAGCCATTGCCCAACAAGAATCAAACCTTTGTAAAAAAATCCCCGAAGGCACTTACAACTGTTGGGGCTGGGGTATTCACAGTCAAGGCACTCTCGGGTTTGATAACTACAAACAAGCCATCGATACAGTTACCAAAGGCATATCTCAAAACTATCTGGGTAAAGGTTTAATCACTCCAACAGAAATCATGGCTATCTACACTCCCTTAAGTGACGGTTCTTGGGCTAAGGGAGTTCAACAGTTCTTAGACGAAATGAATTAAAAAAAAATTCGTCAGTATGCCCGGTGAGGCGCTACCAACGAATCTATTTAGGATAATAACATATGTCTTATAATGTGTCAAGTAACGGGATTACAGGATGTTAAAACTAACCTCAGCCATAATAATAGGTAAATTAACCAGAACAATCTGCCACCTAATCCCAAGCCTTGGAGGCACAGCTTTACCTGGCCTGATAGCCTTAAAACTAAACAAAAATCTTATAAAAAATCTGGTTAATAAAAACAATCTAAAATCAATTATCATCACCGGCACTAACGGCAAAACCACCACCGGCAGACTCCTAGCCCACATCTTAAAAAAAGCTAATATTTCCTATCTTCACAACAGAACCGGATCAAACTTAGAAAGAGGCATCGCTTCAAACCTGATTTCTAACTCTTCAATGAAAGGTAGTCTCCCCAGTCAACTGGCTATTTTTGAAATAGACGAAGCCGTGGTACCTTTACTTTCTAAAGTACTTAACCCTAAAGTTATTCTCTTTACAAACTTATTTCGCGATCAACTGGATCGCTATGGAGAAATCGATACCATTTTATCCAAATGGAAACAAACCCTAAAAACCCTAAATAATAAAACTACTATTATTTACAACTGCGATGACCCTTCCCTTGAGTATCTAACTAAAGAGACTACAAATAAAATTTCTTTTGGACTTAATAAAAGCCATTCAACAACTAAACCTCTGTCCGCCTCAGCCGACGCCATCTTTTGCCTAAACTGTCATCAACCCTTAAACTTTACTCACATCTTTACCTCACACCTTGGCCACTATTCTTGTCCTTCATGTAACTTCAAACGATCCGTACCCAAAGTTAATCTCAACCTCAAATCAAATCTTCCCGGTATCTACAATCTCTACAATCTTTTAGCCGCCATTGCCATTGCCAAATCTCTTGGAATCAACCAAAAAACCATCACCAAAGCTATTAAATCATTTACTCCGACTTTTGGTAGGGGAAAATCATTTAAACTCAAAAACTTAAAAACTAAAATTTTATTAGTCAAAAATCCAACCGGCTACAACGTTATCTTGGAAACTCTAACTCAAAATAAAAACTTTAAAACCAGCCCGCTACTTTTAATTTTAAATGATAATATCGCCGATGGCACAGACATTTCTTGGATCTGGGATGTTCACTTTAATTATTTAAAGTATCAAAAAGCGCCTATTATTGTCTCCGGTACTCGCGCCAATGATTTAAAATTAAGACTAAAATACGCCGGCATCCAACCTGCAAGGACAGTCCTTGCAGGCTCTATTAAAAAGGCTTTAAAAATATTAAGCAATCAACCGGGAAGTTCTGCCTATATTCTTCCTACCTACACCGCCCTACTTAAACTAAGAAAAATCCTCAAATCATGAACTTAAATCTAGCTTATCTATATCCAAATCAAATGAATATTTACGGAGATAAAGGTAATATCGACGCCTTAATCTATCGGTCAAAACAAAGAAATATTAAAATTAATCTAATTAAAATTAATCAAGGCTCAAGGCTCAACCAAGGTAGTTTCGATCTTTTATTTGCCGGCGGCGGCCAGGACCAACAACAACAGCTGATTACCCCGGATCTTTATCAAAAAAAATCAGTTTTAATTAAAGCGGCGCAAGCCGGCATCCCCATGCTTACTATCTGTGGCAGTTATCAACTTTTTGGCGCCTACTTTAAACCCTTTCAAAGCCCAAAACTAAAAGGCCTGAATATTTTTAATGCCTACACCAAAGCCACCAAAAAAAGAAAAATTGGTAACATCGTTGTTCGCACTAAATTTTTAACTCCAAAAACTCTAGTTGGTTTTGAAAACCACTCTGGCTCTACTTTTCTAAAAGGGGATACCAAAGCCTTGGGCTCAGTTCAAATTGGCCATGGCAACAACGATCAAGATAAAACCGAAGGCGCTATCATTAATAATGTTTTCGGTTGTTATCTCCACGGCTCCCTCCTTCCTAAAAACCCTCACTTTGCCGACCACTTAATCAAACTAGCCCTAGAAAATAAGTATGGAAATATCAACCTAAAACCCCTAGACGACACTATAGAGTGGCAAGCTCATCGTTCTACTGTTAAAATAGCTAATAAGCCGGGATGGTGGAACTGGTAGACCTGCCTGCGCAGGCAGGCACGCAGGTTTTGAAAAATGAAATATTTTGTTTATCTATTAAAAAGTCTCACCCATAACTATTATTACGTCGGTCTTACCAACAACCTTAAAAGACGAATCAAACAACATAATCAAGGTAAAGTTAAGTCTACAAAACATTATCAACCGTTTAAGCTTATGCTTGTCAAAGAATTTTCTGATAGAATATCAGCTAGAGACTTTGAAAAGTTTTTAAAAATTAGATCAAATAAAGAAAAAATGATCGCGTCTTTAAATTAAATGCCAGGGTGGCGGAATTGGCAGACGCGCAGGATTTAGGATCCTGTGACCGCAAGGTTGTGGAGGTTCGATCCCTCTTCCTGGCACAATTTAATAAAAAAATATCAAAATATGTTTTCGTTAAAAAAAGGAACTGGTAGACCTGCCTGCGCAGGCAGGCACGCAGGTTTTAGGAACCTGTGGGAGCAATCCTATGGAGGTTCAAGTCCTCTTCCCGGCACAAACCCATATTAAAATACTATGTTAAAAATAATAAAAAATCTAAATACCAACTGGAATCTGTTTAACTCTCTTTTGAGTAAAATAAAAAAATTACTTGCTTTTCTAAAGCAAAAAAAACTTTTGACTGCTTTTTTAATTATCCTCATCACAGTCATCGGCTATCTTTCTTATCAAAAATTTCGACCAAAAAGCCCGAAAGAACTCTACCAACTACAAGTTATTACCAACAAAGACATCAAACAAACCGTTTCCGCCTCAGGCTCCATTCAATCACAGACTCAAGTTGACCTAAAATTTCAAACTGGCGGTCAACTGGCTTGGGTTGGGGTCAAAGAAGGGGACTATGTCCAAAAATGGCAAGCCTTAGCTTCTCTTGACCAAAAAGCTCTCAAAAAAACCTTTGAAAAATATCTTTACGACTATTCCAAAGAAAGAAATGACTTTGAAGAAGCCAAACAAGAAACTTACAAAGACACCATCGTCACCGACTCCATTAAAAGAATATTAGAAAAAAATCAATGGGATCTAAACAAGGCGGTTTTAGATGTTGAACTTTATGACATCACTCTAAAATACTCTAACTTAATCACTCCCATCCAAGGCATTGTCACCCACATAGACACTCCAATAGCCGGCGTCAACATCACTCCGGCCACCGCTGTTTTTACTGTTGCTGATCCCGAATTTTTAGAATTTGTGGCTCTAATAGACGAAGTCGACGTTGGCTTACTAAAAGCTTCTCAATCGGCTCAGATTATCCTAGATACCTATCCAAACGACCCCATTGAAACTCATATTTCCTCAATTGACTTTAACTCATCCACCGACTCTTCCGGCAGCACCGTTTACCTGGTTAAATTTAAACTTTTAAATCCAAATTTAAATCGATACCGCTTAGGTATGAACGGAGAAGTCATCATCACTACCGCTCAAAAACAAAACGTTATCACCGTTCCCTATCAATCCATATTAGAAAATGGTCAAACCCAAATTCAAGTTATAAAAAATGGTCAGCTAGAATTAAAAACAATCACCACCGGACTAATTAGCGAAGAGGATATCGAAATTACCTCAGGTTTAGAACTGGGCCAAACAATAGTTGTAGGTAAAAAGTGAACAGTCCCATCATCAAACTAAACCAAGCCTCAAAAACATATTACTTAGGCGATGATGTGGTCAAAGCAGTTGACAATGTAACCCTCGAAATCCACAAAAAAGAGTACATCAGCATCTTAGGCTCATCAGGTTCAGGTAAATCCACCCTCATGTATCTAATCGGTTTACTGGAAACCCCCACCTCCGGCCAAATTATCTTACACAATAAAGATATTTCCAAGCTAAACGACACCCAAATCTCAAAAATTCGAAACAAAACCATCGGCTTTATTTTTCAATCCTTTAACTTAATCAATAAATTTACTGTTCTGGAAAATGTTTTACTGCCAACTACTTACGCAAAATCAAATCTCAAATTTAACCCTCAAAAAAAAGCTTTAAACCTGTTGGAAAAGTTCGGTATTTTAGACAGAAAAGATTTCTACCCCAATAAAATCTCCGGTGGCCAGCAACAAAGAGTGGCTATAGCCAGAGCCCTAATCATGAATCCGGAAATCATCCTAGCCGACGAACCGACCGGTAATCTAGACTCAAAAACCGGTCCCGAAATCTTAAAACTAATTGAAGGTCTCCATAAAGATTTTGACACTACCATCATCATGGTTACTCACGAAAAAGAAATCGCTAAAAGGGCCCAAAAGCAAATCTACATAAAAGATGGCCAAATTAGCAAAAAATATCTATGAAACCAAATAGCTTAAAACATCTCTTACTAACTACTTACGCCAACTTTAAAAGAAATAAAGTTAGAACTTTTCTAACTTCTTTAGGTATTACCATCGGAGTTATGTCCGTAGTTTTACTAAATGCTTTAGGCTTAGGTTTAAAAAACTTTCTAAAAGAGCAGTTTGAAAATCTAGGTTCAAACATGGTTATGGTTATGCCGGGAAATGCTTTTAATGACGAAGAAGGAGTCGGCAATGCTTTTGGTCCGGGCCTCATCGGCGGAGTTTCTTTTGATGAAAAAGACTATCAAAACTTAGATAAAATTCCGGAAGCTGACTACGTTGTTCCGGTTTTTTTCAAAAGCGTTACCCTGGAATATAACGGCATCAAACAACTAGGCTACATTGAAGGGGCCAACCAAGATATCTTTCCAACCGTAAATCTAGTTCCCATCGCCGGCAGAATCTACACCAAGTCAGATCTTCAAAAAAAATCAAAAGTAACTGTTTTGGGTTTTGTGGTCGCCGAAAAACTATTTGATTCTCCGGAACAAGCCTTAGGCAAAACCATCAAAATCAACACTCATCGATTTAAAGTTATTGGAGTCATCGAAAAAAAGGGGGACGGAGAAATGGACAACGCCGCCATCGTCCCTTACACCTCTACTTTTGGTAATTTAAATCCGGACAAAACATTCTTTACAATCTATCTTGGAGTCAATAACGAAGACAACATTAGTCTTGTCAAAGAAAAAGCCAAAAATATTCTTGAAAAAAGATATGATTCAGAGGAGTTTTCTGTTACCGAACAAACAGAGATCTTAGGTACAGTCAATCAAATCTTTACGATTCTAAACGCAGTTTTGGTGGCCATCGGCTCAATTTCTTTAATAGTTGGCGGTATCGGTATCATGAATATTATGTACTCCACCGTCACCGAACGCACCAAAGAAATCGGTATCAGAAGGGCCATAGGTGCCACTCAGAACGACATCCTTTTCCAATTTTTATCAGAATCTGTCATTCTCTCAATCTTTGGGGGTATCTTGGGCTTAAGCATCTCCGGTTTAATCGTTTTGGGAATCCGCACCGTTTTTCCCGCCGCCATTAACTTACTTTCTGTTATCCTGGCAGTCGGAGTATCAACTCTCATTGGAGTTTTCTTTGGAGTCTTTCCGGCTAAAAGAGCAGCTAAATTAACTCCACTTGAAGCCATTAGATACGAATAATATGACTACAAAACTTATTATCAAAAAAACCGTTGCTTTAGGCTTAATATCTTCTTCCCTGGTTAGAACTTACCTCTCAATTACAGACGTTAT
>JBDRQW010000091.1:0-3508 GCA_043826085.1 Candidatus Beckwithbacteria bacterium
TGACGGCACCAAGGACTATAAAGCTTACAGTTTCCGGTATTACCTTAAGGCCTTAGGGGGTACTCCCTTAGGTATAGATCAATATCCGGAAACTAATATCCTCTATCTCGTCTCACCCTACTTTCAAACAGACATTTTAGCTAAAGAAACTTGGGAAATTAAATCACTCAAGCCTGCCGAAGTTACCCAAACTTGGGAGTTTGAAGGTAGTGAAAATATCTATAAAATAGAGAGACTATGAAAAGCATTTCAATTGTAATTCCGGCTTTTAACGAAAGTGATAACTTTAATCAAGGGGTATTAACCCAAGTAGCTGACTATCTCAAAGAAAATAATCTAACCTGGCCGGTTATTGTAGTAGACGACGGCTCAACTGATGGTTCAAATAAAAATATTAAAACCTGGGTCGAAAAACAACCAAACTGGTCTTTTATTCAAAATTCTCATCAAGGCAAAGCAGCCACAGTTAAAACTGGTGTCTTTGCTGTGAAAACCAAGTACACTCTGTTCACAGATTTTGATCAAGCTACTCCGATTAGTGAAGTTAAAAAATTAATTCCCTTTTTAGGCAAAGGTTGTCAAATCGTTATTGGATCCCGGGAAGTCCAAGGCTCCACTAGAGAGAAAGAACCGGCCCTACGTCATTTGATGGGTAAAGTCTTTAACTTTGTGGTCCAGCTTTTTGCCATTAGAGGTATTCATGACACTCAATGTGGCTTCAAGCTTTTCAATACCAAAATAGCTAAGGAACTATTTAATTCATTAAAAATCTACCAACCGAAAAATGAAAAACACGCCTTTACCGGCGCTTTTGATGTCGAGCTTCTTTTTATTGCCAACAAAAGAAAAATAAAAATTGCTGAAGTTCCCATTACTTGGCATCATGCCTCCACTACCAGAGTCAGTCCTATTAGAGACTCAATCAGAATGTTTTTTGATGTTTTAAGAATCAGACTGGCAGATATACTAGGCGCTTACCCAAAATAACATGCTTATTTTTTTTATTACCTGGCTTTTATTTGCCACCTACTCATTTACACGCCTTGATTTAAACCTGATTCTTTACCGTTTTGATCCTTTAATTTTCCAACAACTGGGATTTTACCACCGACCCATAGCCACTTTAATTTTTATTTTCCTTTGTTTAGTTTTTACTCTTACTTACCTTAACCTTATCAAACCAAAAGGGTCCGTCCTTAAAGGACGGACCCTTTTGAAATGGGCCATACCAATAAGTATTACCGGCATTTTGGCTTACCCGATGTTTTCTTACGATCTTTTTAACTATCTATTTAATGCCAAGATGGTTTTAATTTTTAAAGCCAACCCTCACTTAAGAACTGCCATGGAGTTTTCAGACCCGATGTTAAGATTTATGCGAAACATTCACACTCCCGCCCCCTATGCTTATGGCTGGACGGCTATTTCTCTCATTCCCGGTTTAGCTTGGTTTTTAAATAAATTTACTCTTAGTTTTTGGGCCATGAAAACTTTTGTGGCTATATTTTGGCTGGGGGAGTTAGCTGTTTTAAAAACTTTAATTCAAAAAGTATTTCCAAAAGAACCTTTTCGTTGGTGGTTATTTGCTCTAAGTCCTTTAGTTCTAATCGAAACCTTGATTATTGGCCACAACGATGTAGTTATGATGTTACCGGCTTTACTCAGTTTTTTATTTTTATTAAAGTCAAAAAAAATACTCGACAAATTTTTTATCTACGCCATTTTCTTTTTAACCGTCTCTGCTTCCATCAAATACGCCACTATTATTCTCTTACCCTTCTACCTCCTCATTTACCTACAGGGATCATCCCTGAAGGTAAAAAAGACTGATTTGCCAACCCTTTTTTCTTGGGCTTTACTAGCAATTATGTTTATTCGACCCGGTCAGCTTCACTCTTGGTACTTAATCTGGGCTTTCTCTTTTGTCGTATTATCAAAATCTCGCCTCACCATTTCTATCATCACCGCTCTAACCATCGGTGCCTTACTTCGTTACGCTCCATATATTTATTATGGATCCTGGGATCCTCCGGTTTATTTTCAAAGAAACCTTATCTGGGTCGCCTCGCTACTACTTACCCCCTTTATTTTAAGAAAGATAAAAACAAAATAGTGTTAGAATACTAATATGCTATTACTGGTCCCAATTGTTCTTATTTTTTTTATCTTGAGACTTTTCAACCTAAATTTAATTCCCATTTTCGCTGATGAAGCTATTTATATCCGCTGGGCTCAACTAATTTTAAAAGGCGATTATTTTATTCCTCTTTCAGATGGCAAAACACCTCTTTTTATGTGGCTATTAACTCCATTATTAAAGATTATTTCTAATCCTTTAATCGCTGGTCGCACCCTTTCTACTATCAGTGGCCTAGCCACTCTTTTTGGAGTTTATTTTCTTACTAAAAAATTATTTAATAAAAAAACCGCACTATTAGCTAGCGCTTTAGTAACTATTCAACCCTTCCTTCTTTTTTACGACCGTTTAAGTTTAGTAGATACCCTACTAACCGCCTTGATCATTTGGTCTTTATATTTATCATTAAAACTTATTGAAAAACCCACCCTTAAGCGCGCTCTTGTTTTAGGTTTAGTCTGGGCAGCCGCTCTACTCACTAAACCATCAGCCTCTATGTTTATTATCTTAACCCCAAGTTTATTACTATTAACTCCTCCAAAAAAATGGATAAAGAAAATTAAAACCCTCATTTTACCGGGAGCTATTACAGGAATTATTGCTTTATCTATCTATAGTCTCCTAAGAATTTCAAGTGCCTTTCACTTGATTAACTCTCGAAGTGCTGATTACTTAAGAACCCCCGCCGAGTTTTTTTCTTCCTGGTTTGAATTTTTCCCGGACACCCTAAATGTTTATTTATCTTGGATTAATAGCTACTTAACCTGGCCTGGCCTAATTTTATTAATAGTCAGCTTGGTTTTAAGCCTTAAACATAAACAAAAAAGAATATATATTTTAAGTCTTTTAATTATTATTCCAGTAATCGTTCAAGCTTCAGTTGGAAAAATTGTTTACCCTCGCTATCTACTACCCATCATCCCTTTTATCATAATAATCTTGGCGTGGGGGATTAATAAACTTAAATGGTTCGGCTGGGGGCTATTATTTATCATTATGTTTTTTTGGATTAGATTTGATTATCTTCTTTTAACTGACCCGGTTAATGCTCCATTACCGGGAAGAGAAAAAACTCAGTATTTTTACGAATGGTCTGCCGGTTACGGTCTTAAGGCAATTACCAATTATTTAAATAAACTACCCAAAGATCAGGATGTATTAGTAGCTACCGAAGGTTCATTTGGCACTCTCCCTAACGGATTAGAAATTTTCTTTGATCAATCAAAAAAGATTCGCATCACCGGAATTGGCTTTCCTAACCCAAAAATTACAGAAGCTTTAGAGACCTCTCTTTTGGAAGGCAAATCTGTTTTCTTAGTCTTTAATCAAGATCGACTTGGAGCCGTAGATCAATCTCGACTAACCTTAATT
>JBDRQW010000092.1:0-2681 GCA_043826085.1 Candidatus Beckwithbacteria bacterium
AGTCTTTTAGCCCTAATCAAAGGAGTCGCCCGATAAAGTTTATATATCTCCCTGACCTCATCAGGAATCTCCACAAACTCATCCAAGCTCACCTCTTGTTTAATCAACTCCATTGGAAATAAAGGCGCTAAATCCTCAGGAGTAATCGGCTTTCTGGTCACGGGGTGAATTGGTGGCGCCGGCAACTCCCCCAAATATTTATTGAGGTAATAATTAATATTTAAAAAATGCGTTGGTAAATAATTCATAAAAAATCCCGCTTGTAAGCGGGTCTCCTATATTTAATAAAAAAACAAATAGCTACCCGCTACCGCCACAAATACCTCCCACACCACCAAATATTCGAGGTTACGAACCTAACAACTACTATAAGCTTCATTTAATTAACTCCCCGGGTTTCAAATTTTTATCAGGATGAAGTAAACTTGCTTCAGTTTCTCCCGCTGCCATAATCATCCCCTGACTCATTACTCCCCGAATCTCTTTAGGTTCAAGATTAACTAAATACGGCACCAACTTCCCCACTAGTTCTTCTTTAGAATAAAACGGCTTCATCCCTCCCACCACCACTCGTTCTCCTAGACCTTGTCCTGAGCTTGTCGAAGGATCCCCCACATCAAGAGTTATCTTATACAGCTTATCCGCATCCTCGACCTCTTCAACTTTAATGATTTCAGCTATCCTTATTTCTAACTTAGTAAAATCTTCAAAAGATATATTTGGTTTCATATTAACCCCATCTTTTCTTTAACTTCATTAACTGTTACTTGTGCTATCTTTCTAGCCTTCTCTGCTCCCTCTTCAATAATCTTTTTCACATATTCAGGGTTTTTCTCCAATTCCCTTCTTTTTTCTTGAATTGGTTTCAATTCTTCATATATTGCATCAGTTAAATCTACTTTCAAGGCATAATACTTAATCCCTTCACCCAAATACTGTTTTTCATATTGTTCTCTTTTTTTCTTCCCCTGAAATAACTCCACAAATGTTAATAAACTTGCCACACCACCTTCAGTTGGAATCACATTCCCTTTTCCAGAATCTGTCGGTGCTTTGGCTAATTTTTGATGAATTATTTGCTTACTATCCACCAAATTAATATATGATCCCTCAATACTTTTGCTCATCTTCCCTTTACCAAGCAAAGAAGGCACATAGCCGGTTTTGGCTACAAATCTCTTAGGCTCAGGAAAATCCATGCCATACAAACTATTCATTTTTCTAGCCACTTCACGAGTTACTTCCAAGTGAGGCTCCTGGTCAATACCCACCGGTACCAATTCCCCCTTATAAATCAATATGTCAGCGGCCATCAAAACTGGATAGTTAAGCAAAGCCATGGTCACACTTTCTGGATACTGTTTTGCTTTTTCTTTAAATGTCGGCAAATGTTGCATCCTAGCCACCGTCATTACCGTAGAAAAATAAAACATTAACTCACTATGTAGGTCTGCCACCTTGGACTGAACCAATAAAATACTTTGTTCTGGATCAAGACCGCAAGCCAAATAATCTAAAACCACTTCGTAAGTTTTTTTAGCTAAAGTCTCTTTGTCATAAGGTGTAGTCATGGCATGAACATCCACTACACTAAACAACATCTCGTAATTTGAATCTTCTTGAAGCTTTAACATCCCTTTAACCGCTCCCAAGTAGTTACCAATATGAAGCCTCCCAGTTGCCCTAATTCCTGAAAAAATTCGTTTTTTCTCTCCCACAGCTCTTTTATTTATCTTTTTTGCTTCTACTTCACTTACCTTACCCATCGTCACTTTCCCCGCTTTTCCTCCAGCCACTTCTTCAATCAACTTACCAATTTTCACTGCCGCTGATTTTACTTCCTCTTCACTAACTCCCTTAAGCTTATCAGCCAACACCGCCACCCTCTTAGTTTTATTAGTAATTTTTGGATAAATTGAATCTCTGTAGGGAAATAAATTTAAGATTTTTTCCTCGTCTGCTATTACCGCAATTCCCTCAGGTAAACTCTCTACTCCGCCCCCCAATGGTCGGTATTCTTCTCCGGGCTTAGAAAATCTTAACTCCATATTTCCTTTGATTGAATCAGCATCAAACACTCCTCCAGGCACCAATGTTTCTATCGACACTTTATTGCTTGCATCAACTACATTATTAATCCTTGGGATATAACCATCTTCGGAAAACCGACGATACATATTCTCCACTGCCGGATATCCAACCTTAGAACCCAAACCAAGTTCTTTATAAAACTCTTGAAAAACCTTAATTAATCGGTGATCTTCAAAATTATCTCTATATTTATAATCTTTTTCTACTAACACCTCATCTCTACTTACCTTCACTCCCTCAACTTCCACCAAAGCCAAGTTCACTTCCGGAAACTTCTGGTTAAACTCTTTTGAAATTAACAACTTCATACTTACTCCTTATAATACCTTTTTAATAAACTTCTGGCTAGGATCTCAACTGAATCTAGCACCGGCAAAGAATAGTTTTTTGGAAATACTAATGGTAGTTCAGTGCAACCCAAAATTATTGCCTCCACTTTCTTCTTCTTAAAATTATCTGCGATTATTTTTAACTTTTTTCCTGCTGAATTTACTCTTCCAAGCACTATTTTTTCTACAATTCTACCTAAAACTTGAATTTCTTTCTTTTTGGGTATTACCAACTCTACCCCTGACCCATCAAATTCTTTT
>JBDRQW010000093.1:0-3382 GCA_043826085.1 Candidatus Beckwithbacteria bacterium
ACTTCATGACGTGGATGGTTTGGAACAAATAAAGGCGGCTGAGAAGATGAAAATATCTCAGCCTACTTTTGCTAGGATATTAGATGGGAGTTATAAAAAGATTGCCGAGGCGTTGATTAAAGGCAAGGCGATAAAAATTGAAAAGTGATTTCCACATGAAGGTTACGAACCTTCATGCGTTACTATATCAAACTGTATCTGCAAGGAGAGTCCTTGTAGGCAGGTGTGCAGGCTAGTGGTGGTTATGTATAATTAGATTATGAATTTTTCAGTACTTCAGTGGAACGTATGGTTTAAAGAAAATCCAGATAGGATTATTAAAGAGATTAAAAGAATGGATCCAGATGTAATTTGTGGGCAAGAGTTGATTCAGTTAAATAAGAATGGAAAGAAGGTTGATACTGCAAAATACATTGCGAATAAGCTGGGATATGAGTATTTTTATAAAGAGGCAGAAACGTGGAGTAATAGAGAAGAAAAAGATAATCAAGGCAATGCCATTTTTTCTAGACTACCAATCAAGCAAACTAAGTTTGTCTATATTCAAGAACCTAAGCATAATCCATCTGATGCTAGCCATGAGGGAAGAGTGTATGTTGAGATTGATGATCACAGAAAGAAAGAAGTTGATAATTTACTCCAAATTATTGAAGGAAAGAATAAGGGTTATATTTTTACAGGTGATTTAAATTCACTTCCTGGATCATACTCAATCGAAAAATTAAAGCAATTGAAAAATGTTGCCCATGTTGGTCCAGATTATCAGGAAAACACTTTTGCTAATAAACCTTTTGACTATCATGGGTATAAAGTTGATAATCTTAGCTTGAGATTGGACTATATTTATATTTCAAGAGATTTAAAGGTAGAATCAGTAGAGATTGTAAAAACAAATGTTTCAGACCACTTGCCGATTTTAGTGAAATTTAATATTTAGGTTCTAAATTCTGTTGCTATTATCACCGTTTTTTTATTTGCAAGGACCAACCTTGGAGGTACCCTTGTGATTTCCACATGAAGGTTACGAACCTTCATACGTTACTATATCAAACTGTATCTACAGGGATGATCCCTGCCTGCGCAGGCAGGCTTGAAGGTGGTTGTGCTGGGTGGAAATGAGTTGATGTATAATGTTTGTCATGGTTGAGGAAAAAACAGTTAATTCAATTGAAACTCCAGAAACTCTCGGAGGCTATTTAAGTGGCAAAGGTGTTTCTGTTAGTGAGTGGGGTAAAAATGAGGCAAAAACTGTTAGGCATTTTTTTAATGAGATAAAAAATGGAGACTGTGTGTTGGTTGATACTTCTGAAGGGTTGAGAAGAAGAGTTGTTAGTGCAAATGTCAGAGTTTATCATCAAGCCGATGATGACTTATTTTATTTAAAAGAAGATAGGCAAGAATTTAAAGACGGGCGGGTTAGAAAAAGAGATTGGTTTACTTGGTCAGCTTCTGAGAAAGTGAAACCTACAGAATCAATTGAGGAAGGGGGCGAAAGAGTTTTAAGGGAGGAATTGAAAATCCAAGGGGATTTAAACATAGTGAGGAAAGAAGTTAAACCTGAAAGTACAGAGTCACCCAGTTATCCTGGATTGCATACAGAGTATCAAAGTAACTTTTTTGACGCTTATTTAACTGATAAGCAATATAATCCTGATGGATATATTGAAGAACAACCTGATAAAATAACTTATTGGGTTTGGGAAAAAGTAGAATAATTTAGGTTTGATTTCTAGCTGTCATTACCACCATTTTCCTCGAGAAAAAACAGTTGTGCTGGGACCAGGACTCGAACCTGGGAATCTTTCGATGCTTCTTTTACAGAGAAGTGCAATTGCCGCTATGCGATCCCAGCATGGCTATATATTATAGCTTAAATATTTAATTTCTTTAAGGATTAGTTCTAAGAGTCGTTTATCTGAATAACGTATATGTACAAGTCCATATTTCATTTTATCTCGGATGTTACCACCGTCTTGTCTGGTGTAAGGTTTGGTAAATTGAGAACGGGGGATTTTGACAATATTAGACCAGTAAGTATACAGGTGGTTGATATCATGTGATGGGTAACAGTAAATTAAACAACGAAGGCGAGATTCATCAACCTGATATATTTTTCTTAAAAATTTAGTAAAAAGTTTAATCATATATGGGTTAGAATTTGCGAAATCAACTGCAAAATAACCCTTAGCTCCTTCGGCCCAGTAGAGCATTAAGCCGGCAATTTTCAGTTGCAGTTCTTTTTTTGTAAGATTCTTTTTTGGAGAGAATGAGAGTGGAGAGTTGTAAAATTTTATTTTGTTAGTTTGTGCTGAAGTGCGCCTTTTAACTGAGTGGCGCTTCATTGTTGAGCAAATTGCCCAAACTGAAGTATTCATTTTACTTCCTACCTGGTTCATACTTAAGCCAGAGTGGTAGAGTTTTTGGAGCTGTTGAAGTTTTTTTGGTGTCCAAGTAATAAAATCGGTTTTACCTCTTGCTTTTTGCCAGTGAGTGTTATTAGGTTGAAAGTAAGTGTTTTTTCTTTTTTGCTGGATAATTAATTTTGCTTTTTTTGAAAGTTGAGTATCTCGTAGCCAGGTTGAAGCGGTGCTTTTAGCGATGTTTAGTTTTCGGGAGATTTCTAGAAGAGTGCTACCTTTGAGTCTTAGATTATTCGCTTTTTGTTTTAGTCGGGCAGGGTAAGGCATATATAAATATATTAAACTAATATAACCCGAATAGTCAAGAGTGTGAATTAAGACGAAAATGCCATGCTATAATGTATCTATGGTGGTGGTTTTGGTTAAAGATGGTAGAAAAGAATTATCAAAAAATTTAGAGAAGATAGCTATGTGTATTTATCACAAAAAGGATAAGCTGGCTAACATGTTGTTGAAGAAAAATATCAGTTTATATAAGAACATTCAAGTTAAGCAGGGTAAATTTGATTTACAAGAGTGGATGGAGCTGTTAATGGAGGGAAGTGAAAGTAGATATAGAAGAGCAGATAGGGCTTTGACGGCGGCGGTGATATTAAGCCAGTCTTAGATTTTAAATTTTTGGAGCCGTCTTTCGGATTCGAACCGAAGACCTGCTGTTTACAAAACAGCTGCTCTAACCAACTGAGCTAAGACGGCATTAAGTATATTCTAACAGGGAAAAGGGGAGAAAAAAAGTGCCCCACTCAAAGCCGTTTATTGAAAGCTGTTCCCCGGAATATTATTCCAGGTGGGGTAGGCTGGTCCGATGCGCTTTGCGATCAGGACACTTTCCTGAATGAATACAATCAGGACTTTATGCCTCCCTTACAAAAAGTATCGAGGAAAATGCTCTCAAATTGTTAACGTGCCTGGTAGGGCAGAAGTTGTTTTCACAACTAATTAATTATATCATGTTTTGAGGG